>DMBU01000145.1 GCA_003446015.1 Bacteroidales bacterium
TATTCCACTTAAGGCTGTTAAACCTGTCAAAATTGTGCCTCTTCCTATTGATGTTAAAAACTGTCTTCTATCCATTACTGAATTATTTTTGTTCAAAAATTCTAAGCATTTTTTTTACTGGATCCAATACATATATTCTATCCTTAGAATCAACTGCTAAATCAATACCTTTTGTTCCTTCTTCAAACATATTGGGACTTGCAACAACAGTTTTAAAGTCGCCGGTTGGGGTATGGACTTTTACCCTTTCGATACCTTTTTCACTTGTTACAAAAGATCCATCCGAAAGCATGGCTATATTCGATGGATTGCAGCATCCGCTAAATCCTTCCAATTGCATGGATGTTCTTTCCCAGGATGAAATTAAAGTGCCTTCGGTATCGTAATTTTCGAATGCATGCCTGCCAGGATTTACAACCCATAATTCTCCATGAGTCCCAATAAGTAAATCGAAATATGGACTCGGAATAATAAATCCACGTGATCCTTTAATTGTATCTTTCTCTCCAATTTTATTCATTAGCTTACCCTCGAAATTGTAATGATAAACCACTTTATTCCCGGCGTCGGCAACAAAAACAGATTTTTCGTTTGTAACAATACTTGTAATTAAAGATTTATGATTAACAGCTTTCCATTTTGTTTTTAGATTTCCTTTTTGATCAAGTATTTCAACGTGATCAAGTATTCCAAGAAATATCTCCCCATCTGTACTAATATGTATGCTATAAGCTGTTGAATCGATATTAAAAGCTGAAACCATATTATCATCTTTATACATAATCACTTTCTTTTTACCAGTTGCATAAATCTGATCATCCTTATCAATGGTAATAGCTATTAAATCCTCGATATCTGTTTTTATTTGTGATACTTCCTTGTATGTAATTAAATCAGGATCGATGTTTTTAAGATTGTCAATGTTGTACTCGAATGGATTATCCTGACTTTTATTTTTATTGGTATAGAAATCTTTCCACATTAGAAATAATACTAACAGAAGTAGAACTAATGAAAAACCTATGATTATTTTTTGTTTCATATCTCTAGTATTGAGCCTGCCTGCCGTCAGGCAGGTATCAAGTTATTATTTAATTTCTAGCGTCGTTACGACTTCATGGTTGCTTTTTTTCACCGCAGAGACGCTAAGATAATTCGTTAAATCAGTCTTTTCTAATATCTAAACAAACCATAGTTTTTGAATCTCGCATAATTAAATAACCATCGGCAAAAGCCAGTGGACCCCAGGCATCCATTCCATCAATGATCTTAGCTTTATCGAGTAAAATAAATTTTTCAGTACTTGCTTTAGCAATTGTTAATGTCCCATCGTCATTTAATATAAAAAATTTCCCGTCTGCAATTGCATAAGGACCTAATCCAAATCTATCTTCTTTTCCGCTTGTCCAAAGTATTTTTTGACAATCATCAGGATCGCAGCATACAAACTGATTTCGCATTCCACCCGCATCTTTTGGTAAAATTGAAAACATTCTTCCTTTATAAAGAATTGGGGTTTGTTGTTCACTGGCAACACCATCAACAGGTTTATATTTTTGCAACAAGCCAACAGAATAGCTTCCATTGTTTTCAGAAACTTTAAATAAAGCAGCACCTGCACCATAACCGGCTGTCATATAAAATTTTCCGTTATCCAAAACCAGCGGGGAAGGAGCTACTACAGTTGGAGAAAAATCTATGGTTTTCCATAAGATTTTACCTTGATCGGAACCTTCAGCTGAAATGCCACAGATTCCACCAACAGCTGCGTAAACATACATTTTCTTACCGTTTAATGTCATTGGCATTACTGATGAATGTGACATTTTCCAGTTATCAGGATTTGGAGTTTGCCACACAACTTTACCTGTAGCTAAATCGACTGCTATTAGTAAAGAAGATCCTCCCGGGGCAATAATTGCTAAATCACCATCAATCATTGGACACTGACCAGTATACCAAAACGGAACTTCACTATTGTATTCTTTTACCAAATCAATTCCCCATAAAAAAACACCGGTATTAGGATCAGTGCACATGACATGACAACGAGGTCCAATAGTTATAATGTATTTGTCGTTAATTGCCGGAACTGTGCGTGACATTCCATGATTTCTTTTGACATGAACATCATACGATCGGCGCCAGAGCTCTTCTCCTGTTTCAAGAGAAAAACAACGTAATGCATCTCTCTTTTTAAGCTCGTAATAATCTAGTATATAAACTTTTCCATTATATATTACTGGTGCAGCATGACCTTCACCTAACTCTATTTTCCAAACTATTTTAGGCTCTGCTCCCCAATTATCGATTAGCTGAATCTTTTCCTTACTGATATTATCAAAATCAGCTCCGCGAAAACGGGTCCATTTACCTGTTAAGTTTGAATTAATACTTGCATATTCATCAAATCTTTCGCCAATATTAATAATCTCATTTGATTCATCTTTAATAGGACGGTTATCCTCACCTGGAATATTTGAAGTAAAATCTTTCACAGGATCGTAAGTAAACCACCACACAAAAGAAGATACTGCAATTAATACAATAATTGAAATAATAATCCAACCGAAGCCCTTCCTAATCATACAAATCACAATATTTAGTTAATTTAATCTTTTTTAATGTTGTAAGCCATTAACGCTTTCCCGTGCCGCACATATAAAGTACCATTATTAATAACCGGATGAGACCAGTGAGGTCCGGTACCTAACGGTGTTTTGAAAGAACTAACTACTTTAAATTTATCTGGAGTTGCTTTTACTAAAGCTATATTGCCATTTTTTTCTTCATAGCAGTATAACATTCCATCAGCATAAATAATTGATCCTTTGGTTTCCCATTCGGTTTCGTATTTTGTTTTTCCTGTTTCCCAGTCAATGCAACACCAGTTTCCATTTCTGTTATTTATCCAGTTCGATCCATAAATAGATCCATCGACTAAAACAGCACCACCATGATGAACATCCAGGGTAGAATCGATCCATTTAACTTCTGCTTTTGAAAGATCTTCAGCTAGCTCAAACATTACCCCAATATGATTGTATCCACTTGTAATATATACCTGATGATCCTTATAGATAGGATTATTTGTATTTGTAAACGGAGCTCCCGGCCAAACTTTTACAGCCTGCTCATTATTCATTGAAGCATAATCTGTATGGAATAAAATTTTTCCATTCTCAGCATTTACTCCAATAAAATTTCTGGACATTACACTTAATATTACTTGCGTATTATTAATATTAACAACTATTGGAGAGGAATAAGCCGCAGTATCCATTAAGCTTTCTGATTTCCAAATGGTTTCTCCGGTATTTTTATTTAAGGCTACAATTGTAGTTTTATTTCCTCCGGGACAATAAATTAATTTATCATCTACAATAAGAGGCGATTCAGCAATACCCCAATCACCAAAAGTGCCTTCAAATTTTTTGCTTGCTTCAACTTTCCAAATTAAATCACCGTTAATAGCATTAAAACATGCAATATCTCCGAATCCGCTTGTAGCATAAACTTTGTCATTTTCAACGCTTGGAGTACATCTGCTTGGTGGAAATGAAATTGTCCAGCTTTTACCAATTGGCACTTCCCATTTTTTATTTCCCTGCGTATCTATTGCAAAAAGTAAATCAATAGAATCTCTTAAGCCTGTCGAATAAACTAAGCCATTAGCAACTGAAACAGAAGAATATCCTTCAGGTAAATCATCAACCGACCAGATCAATTCAGGTCCGTTTTCAGGCCATTGTTTCAATAAACCTGTTTCCTGATAAATACCGTCCCGATTTGGTCCTCGCCACTGACTAAATTCTGATTTGTTATTGCACTGATAAAAAAAAGGTATTATAAATACTATTAGTAAAGTTAAGGTTGGATTTTTCATATTAACTGATTTTTTTCAATTTATTTTTTTGCAATGGAGTAAACTAAAAGACTATTTGCATAACGAATATATAATCGTTTATTATAAATCACGGGATGTGCAATATGATCTTTCTTTAATCCGGGTGCTTTAAATGAACTAATGATTTCGAAACTTTTTTCTAATGGTTTAACCAAAGAAACCTCGCCTGTATATGAATATGCATAAATTAATCCTTCAGCTGAAATAACCGATGAAGGGCCAATTAGTTTCGAAGAATCCTGAATAGCACCAGTCTCCCAGTCAACCACAGAAAAAACTTTATTATTCCATGATCCTCCATAAATATTTTTGCCAATTTTAAGAACATCACCATGCTCCAAATCAAACAAATTGCTTCTCCAGACTTCTTCAACTTCGGTTCCTTCATCATTTAATTTAATCATCACACTTCCATAATCCCAGCCATTCATAGCGAAAATATAACCATTATCGTAAATTGGAATATTTGCATGAATACCATTAGGATATTGCAGATCATGATTCCATATCAGATTACCATTTTCAGGATCTAAGCCAATTATCGATTTTTCAGTTATGGTTACTAAAAATCTTTTATCGTTATGCACGATAAAAGTAGGAGAGGCATAAGCACTGATCTCATGAACTCCTGCACTTTTCCAAATTAAATCACCAGTAAATCTGTTTAAAGCAAGAATATTGTTTTCTAAAGTATCGCCCGGAGTGCAATATATTTTATCGCCATCAATTAACAGATTTTCGCAAAATCCGAAGTAAGGAGCAATAGCATTGTATTCCTTTACCCAATCCTTTTGCCATTTTATATCACCATTTTCTGCATCGAAACAAATCATTAATCCACGACCAGAAACCAAATATCCCAGTCCTTTATAAATAACCGGAGTGGTTCGAGCTCCGGGATAGTTATTTTTCCAGGTAAGTCCGTATTCTTTTTTCCATAAAAGGTTTCCTTTGTGATCAAGTGCAAAAATATAACTCAAACTATCAATTGTTCCTGTAATATAAATTTTTTTGGAGGTTACAGCAGGAGAGGTGTACCCTTTTCCCAGATCATCGAACTTCCATAATAATTCAGGCCCTCGCTCAGGCCACACAGTTAAAAGTTCTGTTTCGGGATAAAATCCGGTTCTTTCCGGTCCTCGCCACTGACTTATTTCAGTATTGTCGTTTTTGCATTGGTAAATAAATGGTACTATGCTTATTAACAGAAGAAAAACTTTAATTTTCATAATTGCATACATTATTTTAATTAGCAATTGAATAAACCATTAAAGAACTACCATGACGAACATATAATTTTTTATCATGAATTACCAAATGCGCCCAATGATGTTTTTCACCATAAGGAACATCAAATTTTCCTACACTTTTAAAATTATTTTCCTGAGGATCGAGTAATGCAATTTCTCCACTTTCACTATAACAATATAATCTTCCATCAGCATAAATAATGTTTCCGCTTTTAAATATATTTGCAGAATACATCGTTTTTCCTGTATTCCAATCGATACAATGCCATTCGTTTCCCCTGTCTACGGCACCATATAATTTACCATCAACCAATACAAATCCTCCACTTTTGTGATTTATATCTGCGTTACGCCAAAGTTCTGTAACAGATTTGCCATCTTCAGATAATTTCAGCATTATTCCTCCTTTTCCATAACCACTTACAATGTATATTTGACCATTATGATATAAAGGAGTATTCGCATGCACTGAATACTGATTTGTCCATTCTTGCCTCCACAATAATGTTCCAGTATCTGCATCAATACCTAAAATTGAATTGGCAGTTTGAGTAACTAAGATGTATTTATTATTATGTTTAATTACAGTTGGAGAACAATATGCACTAATTTCTGAATTCCCTTTACTACTCCAGATTAATTTTCCATTATCTTTATTCAATGCAATCACATTATGTTCAGGACCGCCAACTGTACAATATACTTTATCATTATGTATTACTAGGTTTTCTGTCATTCCCCATTTGATGTTAATTCCTCCATATTCATTTAGCACATCAACTTGCCATATGAGTTCACCTGTGTTTCTATTTAAACAATGAATTACACCATATGCACTCATTTGGTAAAGTTTATCTCCATTTATAAGAGGTGTTGTTCTAACACCATCCCAGCTTTCAACCCATTCTTTACCGTATTCTGTTTTCCATAAAGTTTCACCATTGTGATTTAAGGCAACAACAAAGCCATTTCCATCTTTAGTTCCACAAGTAAAAATTTTATCTGAAGTAACTGCTGCCGATGAATGTCCATCACCTAATTCATCATAATGCCACAGTAATTCAGGGCCATTTGCCGGCCATTCTTGCAGTAATCCTGTTTCATTGTATATTCCATCACGATTTTCTCCGCGCCATTGTACTATATTTTGTGAAAAAACAGAAAAAGAAATTAATAGTATAGCTAAAAGTAGATTTAGTTTTCTCATTGGTATTTGTTTTAAAATTAGGCACATTTTTTTAGTGTTTTAAGATACAGAATTTTGAAAATTAAAATCCTAATATCTTTTAATTTTAATGCAATTTAAAATTTATTCAAATAAGTATTTAAAATCTGATATTTGATAACTTATAACAGAAATCGTTTAATGCTATTTATAACTTAAAATCATTCTAAAGTGTTACTATAAAATTTAGGTTATAAAAGATTAATAGTGGAATATTTATTATAGATGACTATCTTATTATTTTATTTTTAAAGAAGTAGATGTTAAGAATAAAGAACTTTTCAAACCATTACTTCAATTACAGTAAAAAAGTAAAATTATTAGTTGAGACCATCTAAGATATACTTTATAATTGGATCGGGCTGAACAGGATTTAATATTGATCGTGTTTTGAATTTGGGAGGAAGGAAAATTTTTCGTTCTATCATTTCTTCGATTACGTTTTTATATTTTAAAGATGTTTTGCCAATTAATAAATTCAAAATATGATTATGATCATTGTAATATTTTAGAATATCCTTAAATCCTTTTAAATATAAATGATCTTTGGTAAACCCACCCCCACGAAAAATTCGGGCTGTCATAAAGAAAGCTTGTGTTTCGTTTAAAAACTTTGTATCCATTAAGAAACTGAAGGTTTGTTTAAAATCTAAACCCTGTAACATTTTTTCGATTGTTAATACACGAAGAGCCAATATTTGTAGTCGGTTTATGGTGATGTTCCCCGATAAATATTCGCTTAAAATTGCTAGTCCTTCCTGTGTATGTGTATTTAAAGGAGTGCCCAGCCTGAAAATATTTAAAGGCTGTAATCTGGAGTTTATCGTAGTAAGCATATGTACTCCAATTTCATGTTCAGCTAAAGCATGTAACGATTTCTCTGAGAAACTGGCGTCTTTTCGAATATATAAAGTTTTTTTATTATTAAGATTTAAAACCTTAGAGATGATTTTCCTTGAAATCTCAACTTTACATTGAAATCCATATTGATTTGTAATATCCTTAAAATAATGCAGTACATCAGTTGAGCTTAAATTCAACACTTCTTCCTGATCGATGCTATTCGATGAGTGTAAAATATATTCAGCATTTTTAATATCAACCTTATTGGGCTCACCAAAATATCTTAACGAATTGTACAAGAACTTATCAGTTCCAATTGAAGCTATAATATCAATTTTATCAGAATATGAGTCAATTACATCCTGATAAAGAATTCTGAGAGAAATATCCGAAATCTTTTCAACAGGGATATCGTAAAGTTTGCGTTTAAATTCAAAAGGGTTTATGGATAATTGATTGTATACAAACTCAGGATTTGATGCGTATTTCGATTTGAAAAACATTTTACGGGCCTGATCAATATTTATCGGGTTTATTAAACTAATAATCTCAAAATCGTTGGCAATATTAAAAAGCTGTTTGTCAACTTTCAAAAGATCCTTGTCGAGCTCTGATGAGAGCATTCGATTCTTTTTAATAACTGTTAAGTTAGTACGATTCTTAGCAAAATATGCCGCCGTATTTATAATTGCTTTTTTTAATTGATCTGTAAGTTCATCAATTACTAATGGATAAATTTCTCCATTTTCTTCGTTACAATAAACTTTTTTAATTTCTGTTGCAAACACCAGTGTATTCTTAAAATTATTGGTGATATGTTTTAGCAAAAAACCGTTTCCTTTGAATATTTCATTTTCACCAACAGTTGTTTCAATTCCTGGCAGGTTTATTTTTCTTAATTCGCGAAGCCAGTAATTAATAAATTTTGCAAATTGCTTATAATTAACATTTTCTGTACCAAGGTTAAAAACAGTAGGTTCAAAATCATAACGTTTATAGTTATACGAATGAATATCAAAAACTACAGACGATTTAAATTTTGATTCAAGTTGCAACATTAATGCATCAACAACTTTATAAAAATTTCTGTGCTTATTTAAGGATTCTTCCTTTTCTTCATTAGTAAGCACTGATTTCCATACTTTTTTTCCCCAGGCTTCATTATAAATGGCTGTTTTTTCATCACGATTCAAATCATATTCGTATCGTGAATCATTGGCAGCCATAACAATGGGTAAAGATGAAATGAAGTTTAAGGTCTGAGGATCTTCCTCGTACCAACGTTCATGATCGCTGAGCAAACATTTGCTTTTTAGTTCTTTTCTTAGATTATGTCCGTTATGTATTGCAAACCCAACAAAAGGAACATATTCATCAACTTTAATGTAAAAAGAAAAATCGATACATTCGGCTTCAAAATGTTTCGATTCATGAATCAGATTAATAATTTCACTTATTTTAAGCCTAAGCATCTGCTATTAACTTTTTATGATCGCGTTTTCGGTCAATGGCTGTTTCTTTATGTGCCACAACATTTTCAACAAAATCAATTACCCTGGATTGAATCTTTGTGCGATTAAATTTATTAATACGAGTAATACCGCCTGGACTAACCACGTTTATTTCAATCAGTTTACCTTTAATAATATCTAAACCAACAAAATACAAGCCATCTGAAACCAATTTCGGACCTATTTTCTTGCAAATGAATTTTTCTTTTGCAGTTAACACATGTTTTTGTGCACTTCCGCCAGCTTTAATGTTTGATCTGATGTCATCGGCAGCAGGGATTCTTTTGTAGGCTCCAATTGGTTCTCCATTTAAAACCAGCACTCGTGTATCACCTTCTTCAGCTCCTTCAATAAATTCCTGCACAATTACATAGTTCCCGTCTCTTTTACCCGAGATATAAAAATCAAGTAAAGAATTAATGTTTTGAGTTGCATTTTTTTCTAAAACAATAACTCCGCTGCCACCAAAACCATCCAGTGGTTTTAAAATCATTTTATCTTTCTTCGAGTTTTTAATTACTTCCTTTAAATAATTTTTGCTTTTTGAAACGTGAGTTACAGGAATTATTTCATTTTTAGGATCTTCAAAAGATGCAGGATAAAGTTTGTTATTTGCTTTTCTTAATCCATCAATATCGTTTACAATAAACGTATCATCTTTAACAGAATCCAGGAAATTTAACATTATTGGATCAATGGGCGGATCTGTGCGCACAAATACTACATCAAATCCACTTATGGGTAAAAGCTGTTTATTTAA
This sequence comes from Bacteroidales bacterium, assembly GCA_003446015.1. Taxonomy (GTDB): domain Bacteria; phylum Bacteroidota; class Bacteroidia; order Bacteroidales; family UBA12077; genus UBA12077. The sequence continues at coordinate 9,497 of DMBU01000145.1, forward strand.
TTCAACTTTCTTATAAAATGTACTGAAATTGGTGGAATACTTTTCTTGTTTCTTGATCATCCTTACAAAACCATAGGTATTACTTTTTCGAATGGTCAGATTAAAATGATAAAGTAAACCAACAGTGTGTCCTCTAACTAATGATTCATGAATCAATCGTATGGTTGAATCTTCCTCAGGGTTAATCTCTTCCCAGGGATCTATAATAAAGCAAATATTCATGATTTAAATTTATGCAAATAAATTAAAAATTGCGATATAATCAATTTTATTATGTGTTTAATACACCATAAAGCAAGAATGGTTTAATTGTTAATAATTTTATTTTTTATATAAAAAATTAATGCATATTTTTACATCCTGATTGCATATTTATACATTGTATAATTTATGAATAAAGAAAACAGACTTAACACAATCAGACAAATTATTACGAATCAAAAGATTCGCTCTCAGGAAGAAATCCTTTCCAGGCTTACCGATTTAGGATTTGAATTAACCCAGGCAACTTTATCACGAGATTTAAAACAACTAAACGTAGGACGTATTCCTTCGAAAAATGGTTTTACTTATGTTATATCCGATGATATAGTTAATTCGCAGAAGAAAAATCAATTTTCGCCGATAGCTTATGGATTCTTGGCTTTAGAATTCTCAGGAAATATGGTAATCATTAAAACTTTACCTGCATATTCTCATACTATAGCCGATGCCATTGATAAAGCAGAACTGAACGAAGTTTTAGGAACAATAGCTGGAAACGATACCGTTTTTGCTGTATTACGCGAAGGTGTTGCATCAGATCAATTTATACAAGCAATTGTTGGAGCACTTCCCGAATTAAAAGAAAGATTGTTAAAATGAATCTAAACTTAAAATTGATACATAACATTGAAAATGAAATTAGTTTTAGAAGATGGAACCGCTATTAGCGGTTCTTTTTTTGGCTTTCCGCGATCTGTTGCAGGCGAAGTGATTTTTAATACTGCTATGACCGGATACCCTGAAAGTTTATCTGATCCATCGTATAAAGGTCAGATTCTGGTACTTACTTATCCTCTGATCGGAAATTACGGAGTTCCTGAAAGTGTTCTTGAAAATGATCTTCCCAAATTTTTTGAATCGTCAAAAGTTCAAATAACAGGATTAATTGTTGCTGATTATTCAGAAGAATATAATCATTGGAACGCATCTAAAAGTTTGGGCGATTGGCTTTACGAAAATAAAGTGCCGGCCATGTTTGGCGTCGATACTCGTGCCCTTACCAAGATGATTCGCGAGAAAGGAGCATTAAAAGGGAAAATGATTTACGATGATCAGGATATTGATTTTTACGATCCTGATATGGATAATCTGGTTGATCAGGTTTGTTCTAAAGAAAGAACGGTTTATGGTGATGGAAAAAATAAAATTCTGTTAATTGATTGTGGAGTTAAAAACAATATCATAAGGCATGTATTAAAACGCGATACAACAGTTATAAGAGTTCCGTGGAATTATGATTTTATACATGAAGATTATGATGGAATATTAGTTTCAAATGGACCTGGTAATCCGGTACATTGTGTTGAAACGATTGAAAATTTATCCAAAGCAATGAAAAATGAAAAACCGATTTTCGGAATTTGTTTGGGTAATCAGTTAATGGCTTTAGCTTCCGGAGCAAAAACATACAAATTGAAATATGGGCATCGAAGTCATAATCAACCTGTATTATTAGCGAATACTAATAAAGCTTACATTACATCTCAAAATCATGGTTTTGCTATTGATCAGGGAACTTTACCTTCTGATTGGGAACCTTTATTTGTAAATTTAAATGATGGTACCAACGAAGGAATAAAACATCAATCAAAACCATTTTTCTCTGTTCAATTCCATCCGGAAGCTTCGAGTGGCCCTACGGATACAGAATTTTTATTTGATGATTTTATGGAATTAGTAAAAAAATATAAAAATGACGCTTAGGGCTAAAACCCTTGATATACG
>DMBU01000122.1 GCA_003446015.1 Bacteroidales bacterium
TTACATCATTCACACATTTTGATTTTTTATAAGGCTTGTATTGCAAAGAATCCTAAAAAACGAAGATATTATTTATATTGATTGGACAAACCAGGTACGTTTTTATGAAGTAAATAGATTTAGTATCTTTTTTAATGAGTTTTCGCTCAATTTAACTTTAAAATCAATCAAATGCGATTTCTAATTTGAATTGCTTTTATAAAAGCTAATTCAAACTATTCCCGTTTTTTAGTGAAGTACAAGTTTATTTATCACTTCCTTACCTACAACTATTGAATGGTCTCTTTCTAATGTATCTAAAATTTCAACTAATTCTTCTTTTGATTTTCCCAACTTATAACTTAAAATTTCTAACATATTTTCTTCCTTTCCTAATCGAAAACACAAACCTTCATCGCTAATATCAGGATACCTTAGTTTGATTTTTTCTTTTTTCTTTTTCAAGTATTCAGTTTAATTTGTATACATCAAGTTTAATTTTAAGTGTTATTTAAAATTTCTTTAGAGCATAAAGTTACTGTGTATACTGTAGAAAAAAGTTACAAAATATTTATAATCTATTGTATTATTCACACTTTTATCAGGATTTTATGCTTTACATAATTTTCGACAGATTTATAAAGAGATGATTAAAAAAAGTTTAAGTTGGTTTAATATAGTTAAGTTTACCCAATCAGATTAATGTCAATAATTTTAGATATTCGATAAGATTTTCAATAATTTTTACTCTAAGCCTGAAGGCTGATACATTAAAAATCAACAAACTTATATCAATTCATAATCAACATATCACATTGAGGAAGGTCTTTATGAACGCTGTCGAAGAATGACAAAGTGTAGAAACATGTCAGGTCTTGTGTTAATCTGTCTGGCTGTTTCAGTAGACCAATCGGCTATCAGACAAATTCTTTGGAAAGCAGGAGTAAACGAGATGTCGAAGTGCAGACATGAAAAAAGAGGCTAATTAGCCTCTTTTCACTTCAGATTCTGGAAAATTAGTTTAATTTATAATAATCTATAATGTTGGTTTAATTATAATATCGATCCTACGGTTTTGCTTACGTCCTTCTTTTGTTTCATTATTGGCAATAGGGTTATTCTCTCCAAATCCAACCGAACTAATATTTGTAAATTTGAGTTCCGGCATATTTGCCATTAAATATTCGGTTACTGCATCGGAACGTTCCTGAGAAAGTACCAAATTCAACGAATCACTTCCAAAAGAATCTGTATATCCTTCAACGATTACCTGACTTTTTGGAAATGTTTTAATAGCGGTTTGAACTTTGGTTAATAAGTCAAAATTTGCAGGTTTTATTTCAGATTTCCCTATTTCAAAGGCAAAACTATGCATTCTGATAATCACATGATCACCTGAACGAAAAACCATTGCTTCTGAATTATTGAATATATTGTTGACAACTTCAAACTTTTCATTAATTTTTGTTTGATAATCTATTTTTTTAGCAAGTTCGGCCTTCTCAGCTTCAATTGCTTGCATTTTTGCTTTGTTATCAGCCGTACGTTTGCTTATTACAGATTGAAACTCATAGTTGAGTGCATTTCTTTCTTTTTTAAGAACCTCTATATTAGCTTCTAAATGCCCAATTAAATTCTGCTGTTGAGAATTTTTCATCATAAGCATGTTGTTTTTCATCTGTAGATCTGACACATAGTTTATTATTTTATTCTCAGGTTTATCAAATCCTTCATCAAATTCGGCAACAAAGCCAACCTCTTCAGCTATATTTATTACCGGCTTTTCTAAATTTAGAATTACATCTTCAAACTCTAATTTGTTATCTTCTATTTTTTTGATTGTTGTATAAAGAAAAATTGCATGTTTTGCCTCATATTTAGCTTGTTTTGCCAATATTCGGGGATAATCCATATCATAGCGATTTGTTTCAAGCTCCTTTTCGGTTTCCGACAACAGTGATTTTGCTTTTTCAAGCGTTTTTGGTGCTTTATCATCAACATCCATTTCGTCGGCTTTTTCAATTAATTTTCTGGTTTCAGTAAGTAAATTCGTTTTTATAGCAGATAATTCAGCCTGTCTGTAGATTTCAATTGCTTCAACAGATTCTTTATATGAATCATCTCTATCCCCTTTTTCTAATTGTTTAGATGCTTCAATAAATTGGTCTTCTGCTTTTAACCAAAGATCCTTTGCAAAAAAGTCGGCTCCGGCTGATAAAGCATCTTCACGTGCATTTAATGAATTTGCAAAGACGATTCTGGCTGAATAGGAAAAATCTATTGACCTATTAAAGTAGATTACAGCTTCAGTAAGATTTTTTTCAACTTTTTCAATTCCTTTTTTATTATCGAAATCCTTTTCAGCATCCTGATAATAATCTAAGGCTTTAGAATATTCTGAAGGAGCCAGAAGATCTGCTTTCATTACTTTTGCACTTTGCATGGCTTCATCTGCATGTTTAAATACTGCACTTTTTGATTGTTGTGCATAAGCATTGTTGCCAACTAAAAGTGCCGCCATAAAAAATACTATGGCAATTTTAGTAGTTGTTTGTAGTAGATTTTTCATATACATATTTTATTAGTTATGTGAAACATATTAAAGGATAAAGTTATTCGCATTATTATCGGAAAGTGTTACACAACAATGTTATAATGTTACATCATTCACATATCGTGCATTATTTTGAGTTATAAAAATTCATTCAACACTTTTGTCTAATAGTCACGGCGTGTCTGTTCTACAAGCTCCAACACAATAAACAACGGCAGATTACTCTTGTTCGGCAACATACGTAGTGACTTACAGATACATCTGCCAGGCCGTACCAACCTACAGGTGGATATAAGATAAATACTTGTGTATATTGGAGCTATTGGGATATTGAAATGTTGTTAATAAAAAAGAGGCAGCCCTTTTGGACTGCCTCTTTTAATCTATATTAAGTTTTATTTATTATTTTTCAACAATAACATTACCATCTAGAACAACAGCGGTTTGTGCTAAAGCTCTTCCGTTAAATGATGCACCTGTTTGAAAAGTAATAGCTGTCATCGACAAAATAATACCTTCGAAATGAGATGTCGCTCCAAAAGTTGCTTCGCCAGAAACTTGCCAAAAAATGTTTTTA
>DMBU01000147.1 GCA_003446015.1 Bacteroidales bacterium
CTTCGTCATCAACTATTAATATGGAAACTTTTTCGTTCATTTTACTTTTCTTTAATCTTTTTTAAGTGGAAATGTAATTGATATCGTTGTTCCTGTTCCAGGTTCTGAGTCGACTTCTATGCTCCCTTTATGATTTTCTATAATCCCGTGCACAATTGAAAGGCCTAAACCTATTCCACTTGCATCACCTTTCGTTGAGAAAAAGGGTTCAAATATGTGAGGAATATCCTGAGGTGCTATTCCATTACCGTTATCAATAATCTTGAACTCTATTTCATCATTGTTGGGATTAGTGGTTCTGATTATAATTTCTCCATGCTCACGAATCGCTTCCGAAGCATTTACCAGTAAAGCAACACAGGCCTGTTTTATCTGATTTGGGCTACAATAAATCTGGTCTGAAGTTGCTTTAAAATCGGTGATAAAATTTATGCCAGCAATTTTTATTGAATGGGTCATTAAATTATACGTTGCTTCCAATAGCTGATGCAGGTTGGTTACAATAAAATCATCCTGTCCCTTACGGGAAAAATCAAGCAAGCCTTTTACAATATCGCCACAGCGCTTAGTTTCCGTTTCAATAAACTTAAGGTGTTTTAGAATCGACTCTTTCTTGGGATGATAAAAATCCTGACCATTTAATTGTTTATATATTAATTTCGTGAACACTAAAATCCCGGATAGAGGATTGTTAATTTCATGAGCAACCGATGAGGATAATTTGCCCAACGATGCAATTCTTTCGACATGTATAAGTTCATTTTGAGCTTCAGACAGTTCTTCGGTTTTTTTCTGAACCTTATATTCCAGTTGATGCGACCAGTTTTGTAATTCTTTCGCTGCTGTTTCAATATTATCAAGCATGTTATTAAAAGCAAAAGACACTTTCTTTAAATCATGTAGAAGATCTGGCTTAATCTCAAGCCTCATACTTTTATCACCTTGCGAAACTGCTTCGCTGGCTTTAATAATAGAGTTAAGCGGGTCTTTTATCTTTTTTCGTGTAAAAATAATAAGAATCGTTAGCAGCAAACTTGTTATTAGTGTTGCTAACAGAAAAAAGTTTGTAGATGATTTATGAACAAACGAATCAAGATCCCTTAATGGTAATTTTATAATAAGTGATCCAAGAACTTCTTCATTTTCGCCGTGTGCATGGCACGCTGATGTATAACATGATTCTTCGTTTAGAATAGGTTTTCGGATAACCAAATGTCTTTCGTTTATAATATTCCCAAATTGGTCGCAATTATGATTCTCTCCAATAATCCTATATGATTGCACCTTTGGAGAAAACATTGAATTTAGATTTTCATGGCATTCTTTACAATTTGGGTTACAAACAGATTTTTTCAATTCTGCAACAGAAGTATATGCCAGGCTATCTTTATTATCATACATATTAACCTCGTCAATACCAGACATCGTGCTAATAACATCCAGTGTTCTCTGGAGCATTGCTTTATCATTTTCGAGCATTGAATAGTATAAAGCTCCCTCTACAATAGAGCTAATATTACTTCCGTTTTGTCGAACTGTAGTATTAAAAAAATTGGAGTAGACCGAACGAAAAACAATGTTGAAAAGAATAAAAAGAACTATTAAAGCCCCTGTAATTATAAAAACTACCCGACCATAAATCGAAGACCTGATTCTGGTATACTTTATTAGTGTTTCGTTTTCCAGTATTTTCTTAACGAATCTCTTTAAACGCTTAGCCATATTAAAATCAAATATTAGTTACTCTATTAAATTTGGTATAAAGTAGAAGCCGTTTTAAGAGTTTATCATCTTTTCATATAAATCATTTACCAGGCAATTTTTGTATTCTTGCCCTAAAAAGGGCAAGTTACAAAAAAGCTCTTAATCAGAATTATATATCTTAATGTTCTTTAACCTATTTGGTCCAGAAACTTTGTTTGAAAATCTTGCCAGGCTTCATTTGGCATTCCGGACAACGGGTTATCAGACAACTCTCCTCCTTCTTGCATAATTACCATCGATGGCTCCTTACTGATTTCTTTCATTGTTACAGCCACAAAATCTTTTACCCTTTCGAGTTCCCTTTTTGACCATTCAATTGCATCCTCAGCAAATAAACAGGAGTTCGTTTCTGCAATCCACTTCTCTGGTTTAATTTTAAAAATCCAGCCTTTTCCATAAGGATCTTCGTTTATGATTTCAGGGTTTTTGCTTAAAGAATTATTAACCTTTTGTATCTCTCCCGAAATGGGGGACGATATTTTTAAGTGTTTACCATCCTGCATAATATCAGCTATTAGGTCACCTTTGTTTACCTTTTCACCAACAACTTTAAGGTTATTTATTTTTACTCCACCGGTAATATGCAATAAAAGATCGTTCAACCCCACCGAAGCATAACCCGATTTTTCCATATGGGTCCAGGTGTGATTTTTGCTATAGAACAGTCCCTGAGGTATTCTTAGAATATTTTCGGATAATACCCCGATAACATCCTGAACTTTCGCTTTCATTTTTAATGGTTTATTTAATGATCTCCAAAAGGGGATTATCAATAAAAGAAAGCATATGATTACAAGGTATTCAATACCTTTTGTCTCAAAAATATTTGTATATGTAAAACCATCCATTTTATTTAGTTTTTAATTTTTTTAATCGTTCTCTTCTACCCACGAAGGTGATTCACTGAGAACAGGCAATCGTCTGACAATCCACCTGAAGATCCAAATCTCAATGAAAAGCACTGTGAGTGTTACAACAATCTCCATCCATGATGGATAATAAGGGTTAGCGGCATCCCATCGAAAACCGATTATCGTTACGTTAAGTCTGTTTATTATAATACCAATCATTGTAATAATAGAGGCGAGCTTTATCAGGAATAAATTATTCGCTCTAAAACTAAAATAATATAGCATCATTGGTAAAAGAACAAATCCGATCATTTCAGTAAGATACCAGTAGCCCATTGGAGTATCAATAAAATTCCAACGCTTACCATGAATAAACGTAAGGATTTGCATGAAAAAATAAACAAACATGGTGACTGCACAAATCTTTGATAATCCGTGCAATATTCCATTATGAGCTTTATGATTTTTTTCACTAATCTGATCGCTAAATACTTTTTGACTGATTGATCCCTCGAAAATCACCATTGATAATCCGGCAAAAATACTTGACACAAAAAACAATATTGGAATAAATTCAGAATACCATAAAGGATGTATTTTTTCTTTTGCCATGAGATATAGGGCTCCTAATCCTGATTGGTGAAGTGTTGAAAGAGTAATACCAAATATTACCGCAGCAATAGTCATGCTTGATAATATCTTTCTCGCTCGTTTAGCCCCAATCCATTCTGCTATAGCTGGTGAAAACTCAATTAGCTGTGCAATCATATATAACATAAAATGCCAGGCTACAAGAAAAAGAACTGAGCTTACTCCGAAATTGTTTCCAATAATAGGATTTATAACATTCCATGGTTTTCCTAGATCCAGAAGAAGAGCTCCCGCATAAAATACATAGGCTAGAAATCCATTTAATACTGTTACTCTAACAATGGAATGATACTTTTTAATATTCAGAATGTATACCATAAACGTTATAACATATGCTCCTCCGGCAAATGCAACACCCGTTACCACATCGAAGCCTATCCACAGGCCCCAGGGAACCTCCTGGGTCAGATTAGTGACAGAGCCAATTCCATAAATAAAACGAATGACAATTAGCACCAGACCAATCAAGATAATTGGAACAGATATGATATTAAATGGAGTAAAATACTTTCCTCTTGGTTTTAATTCTGAAACTAAAAATTTCCAGACCGGTTTGCCATCGTTATCTTTGGCTAATATTTGCTCTGTATTAATCATTTTCTTCTTGGTTTTGATTATTCTTAGTTGCTTTAAACATTCCAAGCAATACTGCTGGCCATAGTATAAATATGGAAGGAACGCTGTATAAAAATCCCTTGGTTAATTCAGGATATGATTTTTTTTGAAGAGATGTGTTAAGTCCCAATTCTTCAAAAGGCACTGCAGAGATATAAAGAACACCTGTTCCTCCGGCCTCGTGCTCACCATATATTCCATCATAATAAAGATCAGGATCATTATTTATTCTTCTTCGGGCTTCAGCAATCAATTCACGCCTTGTGCCAAAAGTTAATGCCTCTGCAGGACAGTTTTCAACACATGCTGGAACCGATCCTTCATTTACTCGATCAAAACACATATCACACTTTATAATTTTAGGATTGGAGCTGTGATATTCGAACTTTGGAACATCGTAAGGACATGATACCATACAATAACGACATCCCATACACTTGTCTTCTCTCCAAATCACAGGGCCTTCTTTTGTTTTAAACATAGCCTGAGTTAAACAGGCCGATGCACAGGCCGGTTCGTTACAATGCATACACTGTGTTTTTACAAGCATGGCATCTTTGGTAGTTTCATAAAGATTGACAACTGTGCGTCGAGTTTCATTTGTTTTTCGCACAATATCAGGGTTTGGTTCATCAACAGGTTCTGGTAATCCATGTGTTTTTGCACAAACAATCTCACATTCCTGACAACCCACACAACGTGTTGAGTCGTAAAGTATTCCAACAAACTCTGTTTGATCTTCATTTTCGAGTTCCGGTTGATCTGCTTTTGTTTGCCTGGCATTTAGTTTTCCACCAAATGCGAGTGAAACGCCTGTCAAACCAAGTACTTTAAAAAAATCTAGTCGATTTATTCCCATATCAATACTGTATTTATGGTTTGTAATTTTTTATTTTTCTCTATTCATAAATCTTATCTGAAATTCTTCCCAAATGACTGGCCCAAAACTTTCCATTACTCCATCATTTAGTTCCCCTCCATCTTGAATTACTTGTTGGAACTGGTTAGTTACTTCCAGTTTTAAAAAAGAAGAAAAGAAATTTTTTAAGCGTGCAAACTCACTGTTAAGCCATATTTTATAAGTCTCGCCCATAAAATAGGTCTTAATTTCTTTCAGCCAGCTGGGAGATTCTATAAGATATACCCAACCCTCAGAGTAAGGTGAAGCATTTATTGCAGTCGAATTCGTATTAAGTTTATCATTAACTTCTTTAATTTTTCCTGAAATAGGCGAGTTAATACTTAATTGCTTACCGTGTTGAATTAAAGTAAGAAATGGGTCTCCCTTTTTAATGTAATCTCCCGGGTTTTTCATTTTTACGCTTGTTATTTGACCCGTGATACGTTGAAGAAAGTCGGCAATTCCAACCTTTACGTTACCATCCATTTCCATAAAAGCCCAGGTATGTGATTTATCAAAAAACAAACCCCCTGGAGCCAACACAGTGGATTCACTAAATACTTTTGATTTGCTGATATTTTCTACTTCTAAATCTGGATTATCTTTTTTTGCCAACATAAATAATACAAATGCGATAAAAGCACCCATAATTGCAAATGCGATTACAAAAAAGGTAGCTTTGCTTCTTGTAGGTTGTTGAACTTCATTTAATGTTGATGGATTTGCATATAATCCTTGCACTTTACCTTGTCTCTCGCTAGGAATAAGTTCTGAATATCCATTATTAAGGAGATATTGCTGACCATCAGTAATAATCCATTCCAGAAATGCCTGCTCATTACTTTTAGTTGGTTGGTTACCAGCAATAACATATAGATTGCTGAATAATCCTTTTGGATATTTCCCAATCCAAACCCCTCTTTCCAGTGTGTTTGGATTTTTATAGATATTTTCAAAAAAATCTACTTTATTGTTTTCGTTAATATCAATAGGAATAAGACTGATTCCTTCTTTTAATTCCTGATTATTAACATCTATCACATCAACTAATCTGCAAAATCCTAATGAATATTTATCATTTTGGATTTTGCTTAACATTTCATCAATCTCGCTTATTTCTTTAGTTGCAATAAGGTTGATATCTGTTTGCAAAAAATCAATCAAATAAGGTTTATTAGACTCTTTGCTATAACAATATAAATTAACGGGATTAGGTTGATCATTATTAAGCAGATGTCCCCATGTTTGTTTTCCTTTATTTGCAAATAAACTGGCAAACTCAACTTGCGAAACTCCAGCCTTTAATATGGATTCTAAAAATGGATTTTGGGAATTCATCACAGGAACAATTATATCTCTTCCTACTGGCATTTTCCACAATTTTTTGTAGTCTTTATTACTAATATAATTTTTTGTAGTCAATCCAATATTCCCTGATTCTGCAACCATAGAGGCAACTCTGTTTGCAGGCATACTTGAAACTTTAATTTTAGTTTCCGGATTATTTCTTTCATATGCACTTCCCCATGTTGAAGCGATGTCGTACATTTCTGGGCTTGTCCAAACACAGATCGAATCTTTTATTGTTTCGTTGTGCAATGATGATGATGCATTTATATTTGTAGAAAAAACTACAAAGAATGTCATCCAACTAATTAATACCATTAAATTTTTCATAACTCTATCTTTTTAAATTACCTGCATTTAATTAAAATCATACAGTACCAATTTGCCTAGGTCAAAACATATGCCACCCGTATTAACGACCTGTATATCTGGGCTTAACATTTTTAATGTTTTTCTACGAATTCATATGTTGATGAATTATACAACAGGAGATTGCGAGCAAAATTTATAATTTGCTTATTTTCTGATTGTTGAAGCGGCTGTCGAAATATACATCAGGTGTTGTATTTTTCGGCACACGACAATTTAAGTTATTGTTTGAAATGTTATTAAAGGCAGTTCTGTGATATATCTTCTTTGTTTTATTTCAGCTCCAGTAAATCGAAAAAGTTACAATAAACTTGGTTGAAACGCATCATGGATATGTTCAATTTCTGTATTACTTTTTAAAAGAGTAATGGCGATGATATCAAATCTAACTTCTAAATGAATGTCATATTCATTAATATATGCTTCTGTAGCCTTAATAATGAATTTTTGTTTATTTCTGGTAACAGCTTCTCTGGGATTTTCAAAATAATCATTCGTTCTTGTTTTAACTTCCACAACCACCAATAGGTTATTATGTGTGGTAATAATATCAATTTCGTTTTTTTTATATCGCCAATTTAAATGTCGGATTTTATATCCGTTTTCAGTTAAATATTGCCTTGCAATTTCTTCTCCTTTTTTCCCCAATAAGTTGTGATCGGCCATTTTTTTATTACTTTTGAAACCTTTTGAAATTTATTCAGTCTAATAAGGTATAGTTTTTAAAATTTTATCGTCTTATAAAGATAATTGATTTCTGATTATGATAAACTTTTTAATAAGTTTCATATTAGTAGTCCTCCCGGTATCTTCTGATGTTAAATCATTTGAAGGTAGTATTGAACTGGTTCAGGAATCGTTTTATGATATCACTTATTTTACATATTTTGTTAAAAACGATAATGTAAGAATTGATAAATTTGATAATTCTCATACATTAATTCAATCCTTATTAATAAACCTGGATAAAGAAGAAATCTTTGTCCTTAGTCCTTCTAAAAACCTATACACTAAGGTAGAAATAAATAGTACCCCAAAATCAGGAGAAGAAAATTACGCCATCCTCAAAACTGAAAATTCGAGAATGGTTGGCGAGCACCTATGTTATCAATGGAGAGTTAAAAACAAAGAAAGAAACACTGAAGTTGCCTACTGGGTATCTCAAAAGAACTTTTACTTTTTTGAAGAATTACTTAAGCTTATTAATAGCACCGATAATACCTTTGAATTTTTTGAGAAAATCCCAGAAACACAAGGATTTTTCCCAATGTTAAGCGTCGAAAGAACCCTTCTTAGAAGAGAAAAATCCCGCCTTTGTGTTGTAAGAATAAGTGATAAACCCATAAACAACAATTTATTTGACATTCCCGCGAATTTCGAGCTCTTACGACGTTAATTTTTAAAAATGACTTTTCCCCGGCTAATTTCTAATTCAACTCCACTGCCCAGAATTAGAGAATAATTATTTTTAATATGGCCAACAGGGAAATTATAACACACCGGATAATTATATTCTGCTGTTGCATCACGAATGATTTCATATGCTGATTTCCCGAATGAAATTTGGTTATCTTTCATGTCTGTCATTCCTCCAACAATTAAACCTTTCAGGTAATTCAATTTACCACTGTATTTCAAATTCATCATCATTCGATCAATATGATAAAGATATTCATCCAGATCTTCCAGAATCAATATTTTGTTTGTTGTATCAATATCATATTTTGTTCCTGCTATGCTATACAAAACCGATAAATTACCGCCAATTAGTTCACCTCTGGCTTTCCCTGTTCGATTAAATTCATGAGCTTCAATTTCGTATATATTTTGTTCTCCCCATAATGTCCTTTTTAATGTGAGTACAGCCTCATTTTCAGAAGCATCTTTTGGAAAATTAAAGGGCATAGTACCATGAATGGATTTAACTTTTAAGTTTTGATTCAGATGAGCATGCAAAGCTGTTATATCGCTATAGCCAACAAGCCATTTTGGGTTTTTTAGAAAAGTTGAAAAATCTAATAATTTAAGCGTTTTTACTGTGCCATATCCACCTCGTACACAAACAATTGCTTTTATTTCAGGGTTATCCATCATGTATTGTAGGTCTGCAGCCCGCTGTTCATCTGTTCCGGCAAATTGTCTGTCCTGTTCAAAGATGTTTTTCCCCAGTTCAACTTCCAATCCCCATCGTTCAAAAACTGTTATGGATGCCTCAATCTCATCTTGATAGATTTTTCGGGCAGGTGCAATTATTCCAATTTTATCACCCTTTTTTAAAAACGCAGGTGTAATCATATGCTTTGTGTTATTATCTATGTAAAACTAAGTAATATTTATATCACGAAAAAAAATATTCCGTCGTATATTTGCCCGATATGCAAACAAATCAATAAAATAGAATCGAAAAATAAAATGAAAAATCCAAAACGCTATTTAATCACTTCTGCATTACCCTATGCTAACGGCCCCTTACATTTAGGGCATATTGCCGGAGCATACTTACCTGCCGATATTTATGTCCGATATTTAAAGTTAAAGGGAAACGATGTTGCATTCATTTGTGGATCGGACGAACACGGAGTTCCAATTACTTTGCGTGCTCGTAAAGAGGGTGTATCGCCTCAGGATATCGTTGATAAATATAATGCAATGATTAAATCTGCCTTTGAAGAATTTGGTATTGCATTCGATATATATCACCGAACTTCGGATCCATTGCATCACGAAACAGCCTCGGATTTTTTCAAAAAAATGAATGAAAAAGGCGAGTTTATAGAGAAAGAAGAAGAACAATTTTTTGATGAACAAGAGCAACAGTTTTTAGCCGACAGATATATTATTGGTACTTGTCCAAAGTGTGGATACGAAGAAGCTTATGGTGATCAGTGCGAAAAATGCGGAAGCAGTTTAAGTCCACGCGAATTGATTAATCCAAAATCAAAACTTAGTGGAAATGTTCCTGTTTTAAAAACAACAAAACATTGGTATTTAGATTTAGAAAAATATCAACATGAATGGCTTGAAGCATGGATTGATAGTCACAAAAAAGATTGGAAATCCAACGTATACGGACAATGTAAATCGTGGTTAAATTCAGGTTTACAGCCTCGTGCGGTAACTCGCGATTTAGATTGGGGAGTTCCGGTTCCGGTAGAAGGAGCCGATGGAAAAGTGCTTTACGTTTGGTTTGATGCTCCTATTGGATATATTTCAGCAACCAAAGCCTGGGCAAAAGAAAACGGTAAAAACTGGAAAGATTACTGGCAAAGTGAAGATTCTCGCTTAATTCATTTTATTGGAAAAGACAATATTGTTTTTCATTGTTTGATTTTTCCTGCAATGTTAAAAGCACATGGTGATTATATTTTACCTGATAATGTCCCTGCTAACGAATTTTTAAATTTAGAAGGCGATAAGCTTTCAACATCGCGTAACTGGGCTGTATGGATTCATGAATATTTGCTGGATTTCCCTGGCAAACAGGATGTATTGCGTTATACAATTTGCGCAAACTCACCGGAACAAAAAGATAATGATTTTACCTGGAAAGATTTCCAGACCCGCAATAACAGTGAGCTTGTTGCCATATTCGGAAACTTTGTAAACAGAACACTGGTTCTTACCCATAAATATTATGAAGGTAAAGTTCCCGCTTGTGGCGAATTAACAGATTTCGATAAAGAAACCCTTGCTGAGATTTCTGTGATTAAAAACAATCTTGAGAAAAGCATAGAAAGTTTCCGTTTCCGCGAAGCAGTTAAAATTGCAATGGACTTAGCACGACTTGGAAATAAATATTTAGCCGATACCGAACCCTGGAAAGAGATTAAAACAGATGAAGAGCGGGTAAAAACAATTATGAATATTTCAATTCAGATTACCGCAGCTTTATCAATAATTATGGAACCATTTTTGCCATTCACCGCTGAAAAGCTACGAAAATTTTTGAATATAGATAAGCTGAACTGGGATTTGGCAGGTAAGTCAGATTTAATAGAAGTTGGACATACTATTGGAAAAGCTGAGTTGCTATTTGATAAAATTGAAGACGAACAAATTGAAAAACAAATTCAAAAACTGATGGACTCAAAAAAAGCAAACGAATTAGAAAATAAAGTCATAGAAGCTGCAAAAGATAATATTTCGTACGACGAATTTGTAAAAATGGATATTCGCGTAGGAACTATTCTTGAGGCTGAACGAGTACCCAAAACCAATAAATTATTAAAGTTAAAAATTGATACAGGAATTGACCAGCGAATCGTTGTTTCAGGAATTGCTGTTGATCATAAGCCTGAAGATATTATTGGCAAACAAGTAAGCATTTTGGTTAATCTTGAACCAAGAAAAATTCGCGGAATCGATTCACAAGGAATGATTTTAATGGCCGAAGATGCAAGTGGCAAATTAAACTTTGTGGTGCCGGGTGATAAAACCACCAATGGTTCGGGAATAAAATAATTTAAATACTAAATCCCCCTTAATCTCCCTTTAAAAAAGGGGAATTTAAATATAAAATTGGGAGAAACTGCAACATATAAAGGATTTAAAACCTGTCTGCCGACAGGCAAGATAGAAACCAAACAGGATTTCGAAAAACTGTTCAATGATCATTACAGTAATTTATGCGCGTACGCCAATAATTTTTTAAAAGATGTTGATGCATCCGAAGAAGTGGTTCAGGAAGTTTTATTTAAACTCTGGACGAACAAAGATTCTATCATCATTACCTCATCCATACAAAGTTATTTGTTCAGAGCGGTTCGAAATGCAAGCCTCAACGTGTTAAAACATATAAATATTCGTGAAGATTATAAAGCTCAAAACGAATATGAACGCGATGATGAGCTTTCATCAGAAGATGAAATGATTGTTTCTGAGTTGGATCAGAAAATACGTGAAGCAATAGATCAATTGCCCATCGAACGTAAAAAGGTTTTTATTATGAGCCGCTACGATGGATTAAAATATAAAGAAATAGCAGATAAATTAAATATATCAGTCAGTACCGTAGAAAATCAAATGGTGAAAGCATTAAAGTTTTTACGTGATGAACTTAAGGATTATCTACCCTGGATAATTTTATTTTTTAGTGATTTTTTTAAAAATGGAGGATAGAGGTAAGTCCGTTTTGAATTGTCATACTATTGATAATAAATGAATAAAAATTTTAGCCATATTGATGATCAGCTCCTTTTAAGATTTTTGCTTGGAGAAGCAAATGAGGATGAAATGCATCAGGTGCAGGAATGGCTTCAATTATCCGAAGAAAATCAAAGCGTGTTGGATAGTTACGAAAATCTTTGGGCTGAAACCGGAAAGCTTACACCAAAACCTGTTGCTGTTGACACTCCTATGGTTTGGAAAAAAATGTCAAATAGAATTGATCTATACGAAGAAGATAAAAAATCGGTTAAAACTATTTCTTTAAAATCTCGACTAACATTATTTTCATCAAGTATTGCAGCAGCAATAATTATTATGTTTGGAGTTTATCAGCTACTATTAAAACAACCACAACAAATACTGATTGCAAGCACCGAAGAAGTACTGCACGACACCCTTCCTGATGGCACAAACATTGCATTAAACAAAAATTCTAACATTACTTATCCTGAACAATTTACAAAAAACGAACGAAGAGTTAAACTCGAAGGAGAAGCTTTTTTCAAGGTAGAACACGATAAAGAAAAGCCTTTTATTATTGAAACAGGAGATGCTTATATTCAGGTTCTCGGAACTTCATTTAATGTAAAAGCTTATGAAAACAACGAACTGGAAGTGATTGTAACTGAGGGATTAGTAAAAATATATACCGTCGATTCTGAAACTATGGATACATCAGCAATTCTTCTGAAAGCTGGTCAAAAAGGGAGAATCCGTGGTAATGAACAGAAACCAATTTATGTTTCAGATAACATACCTGATGCCATTTTCTGGATGAATTACACCTTAATATTTAATGATACAGATCTGAAAAAGGTTTTCAACTTAATTGAAAATTATTACAATGTAGAGATCAAAGTTAATAATGATAAAATTTATGATTGTCGTTTATCAACAACATTTACGAATAATTCAATCAACGATATTATCGAAGTAATTGCAGCAACATTTGAGTTTGAATTTACTAAAGAAAATAATACATATACGATAAAAGGTGATTGCTGTGCAGCGAAGAAAAACTAATTTAAAATTATTGACACTGATTTTTTTGATGCTTTTATGCAATATGATTTATGCACAATCAAATTATTTGCACAAAAGAATAAATCTTTCGTTTACTGACATTCCTTTAGATAAAGCTTTGACACAGATTTCACAAGCCGGGAATTTTACTTTTTCTTATAACTCTAAAAATTTCGATGAGCAGCAATTAGTATCCTTAAATGTGGAAGATAAAACTATTGCAAGATCTCTTGATCAACTCTTTGACCATTCCGTTAATTATAAAGTAGTAGGAAGCCATGTTATTTTAATGAAGAAAAATCCTCCCGAATTATTAAATAATGATAACAGACCAAATGAATATATCCTGACCGGATATGTTATAGATTCGCAAACAGGAGAAAAAATTAAAGAAGCAACTGTATACGAAGTTGATGGCAGAATTGTAAGCTTGTCGAATTCCGAAGGGTTTTACTCCTTAACTGTTCCCTCAGAAAAAGATGTACACGGATTGAGTTACAGCAAACAAGGATATCTTGATACCGTAATTATGGTAGAGCCAGCATATAAAAGCAGTTTTACTATTTACCTAAATCCTAAAAACATATCTGTTCAGAAGATAGAGTCTGTTAATCCCAAATTAGAAGATCTTCATAATCGTCCGATGGTTGAGATGCTGATTCCAAAGGAATCAAAAATCATTTCCGACAATCTTGTAATTCACGATAACAGAAAATTCCAGATATCCTTAATTCCTTTTATTGGAACAAACCGTGAATTAAGCGGCTCCGTTGATAATTCATTGTCTTTTAATGTTTTGGCCGGGTATTCAGGTGGAGTTAATGGATTTGAACTTGGAGGATTATTAAATATTGTGCGAAGAAATATGCACGGTTCTCAAATCGCGGGTATTGCAAATTTAGTTGGAGGCAACACAAATCCCTTTCAATTGGCAGGATTGTTTAATTTAAATGGAGGATCAGTAACAGGAACTCAAATTGCTGGTATGAGTAATGTTGTACTTGACACATTAAATGGAGTTCAGATTGCTGGTTTTAACAATACACTTCATGGTTACATGAATGGTGTTCAGCTTTCAGGATTTAATAATGTAACTACACAAAACGTTGATGGAGTTCAGTTAACAGGTTTTGCAAACGTCGCTTTAAAAGATGTTAAGTTTGGACAAGTAGCAGGTTTTGCTAACTATTGTAATCATGTAGATGGTGGACAATTATCCGGATTCGCCAATGTAGCAAAAGGTGATGTGAACTGGGGTCAGGCAAGTGGATTTGCAAACTACGGTAACTCTGTTAAGGGATTTCAAATTGCCGGCTTTGCAAATGTTTCAGCGAATGAAGTATCGGGTGGTCAGATAGCAGGTTTTGGTAACTATGGTAAAACCGGAGGGAAATACCAGATTGCAGGTTATGCAAATATTGCAATGGAAGAAATCAACGGAATACAGCTTGCTCCTATGAATTATGCTAAAAAAGTAAAAGGATATCAACTCGGAATTTTTAACGTTTCCGACACGGTTGAAAGCGGATTACCAATTGGTCTGTTTTCTTTCGTAAAAAAAGGATTTCACCGTTTTGAAATATCAACAAACGATGTTTTTTATATCAATGCAGCTTATAAATTAGGTGTTCAAAAATTATATAACTCTATCCGGTTTGGATCTGACTTTTCAGAAAACCTTGCTGTTGGATATGGAATAGGAACACAATTTACTATGAATAACAAGTTTAGATTTAATTTGGAATTATCTTCAGATTTAATTTTTGAAACAGATTCAATCGATTTGCAGGTATCATCAGATTTAACTTTTGAATCTAGTTCTTTTCATGTAATAGGGACTCTAAATAAATTAACAACCAGCTTCGATTATAATTTGACTCAAAAAATCTCAATTTTTATCGGGCCATCCTTAAATGTCTCCGTAATTTCATTTGATAACACCACAAATTCTTTTCCTAACATTGCTCCCTACTCATTTTACAACGAAACTTTTTCCAATACCCAGGTCAAAATGTGGATAGGTGGAATTTTCGGAGCCTCATTTACCTTGTAATTTTTTAGAACGCAAATGTAACAGATCCTCTTTAAGAGGATTGTTGATTTTTGCTGATTTATATTTCCATGCTATTCTGAGATAACTTAAATCCGCGTGTGCAAATATGTGTAGCCTGCCTCACCGGTTTATGTGGTGTATGGCATGCAGGCAGGTCTGCGTTCTGTTTTAATTTGTTAATTCTGGATCACAGGATATAGTTGTGGAATATCATAATTACCAAATATTGATTTGATCATTTTTTATGATTTAAATACACTTTTTTGGCTTGACCCAAAAAAGTGTCAAAACCTGCCAGCCGCAGGCCATAGCCGTCAAGCTAAGAGGCAAAAGCATTGGCAATCAGATTTATATAATATACACAATCCCCTATTTGGGGAATAATGTATTTTTCTCCATATTTATGTTTTTATTTTTGTTATAAAAAAGGGCGGCGATTTTTGCTTTTTATTGAGCCGCCCTTTACCCGTAAATATAGGCATTTCAATTCATTTTTAGGAGAAAAATCGTCAAAAAATCAACTGTTTTATTAAAAAAAACAAAGATTTACTTACCACAGAATTTAGCAAATCATTTTCAAGTGAAGTAATTGAAAAATTAGCAAAAGAATCGGATTTTGTTAAAAGAACATCTACANNCCTGATGAATATGCATCTGTATATAAAGGTTATGGTGGAGCCACCAAATCAGCTTCAATAATTAGTATTCAGTACGAATTTGATTTGTTATCCGGGAATCAGATTGATTTACAACTAACCAGTGGTTGTAGAAACGACCAGCAGGATTCAAAAGAAAGTGTTGACAATGTTAATAAAGGAGATTTGTTGATTAGAGACTTAGGCTATGTAACAACAACTTATCTTAAATCAGTTATAAACAAAGAAGCTTACTTTTTAAATCGAATACCGTCTCAGGTGCATGTATATGATGTTAAAAATCAACATGAAAAAATTGATTTTGAAAAACTCTATAAAAAAATGAAAAAGTACGATTTGCCTTACGTAGAACTTGATGTAACTATGGGGAAAAAGGCCAAGCTTCCTTGCAGACTCATAGTATTTCGTAACAAAGAAAGTACTTATAAAAGTAGATTGAAAAGAACAACGAAGAATACAAAAAGTATAGGTTGTAAAGTTTCTAAGGAACAAAAAACAAAAAGCCGGCTTGATATTTACATAACCAATACGGAAAAAGAGATGATAAAACCTGAAAGTATAAAATCTATTTATAGTTTAAGATGGCAAATAGAACTTGTCTTCAAAGCATGGAAA
Source organism: Bacteroidales bacterium (assembly GCA_003446015.1). GTDB lineage: Bacteria > Bacteroidota > Bacteroidia > Bacteroidales > UBA12077 > UBA12077. Next base: position 16,012 of record DMBU01000147.1, read on the forward strand.
TCATTATGTAGAATAGATAAAATCAAAAAAGTAAAAATTCATCGATTTGAATGCATGTTATTAGCAGGCCTAATATGGATTTTAGCTAACTGGAAAGTTTTTCAATATATCAATAAATGGTTTACGGAAAATGTAAAAGATAAAACACCAAGCATTTGGAAGTTCTTCAAATTAGCAACAAAGAGTCACCTGCAACTTAGGAGAATTATTTTTAGAAATGAAAATATTACAC
>DMBU01000057.1 GCA_003446015.1 Bacteroidales bacterium
TCGATAGATGCTCATACACCAGTAATAAATAGTGTTTCTGTTCCTAATACAAAAAAACTTTTTGGACAAACCTATACAATAACTATTGAAGTAAACAATGATGCAATTGATACATGGAGTTTTGTTTCGGGTTCAATTGCTGGGTTTAATTTATTTAATTTACAAAAGCTTGATTTAAATACGTATGAAGCAGATTTTATAGTTGGAGCTTTAGGTTATGATATACAACCTGGAGATTCTTATAATATATCAAACCTTGTGTTGTCTGATCCTGCTGGAAATTTATCTAATTCTTATATTACAACAGTTATTCAGGCAAATGATCCTATTTATACAATTTTACCAACGGCAAAAGTAACAGGTAACCATTATGTTTGCGACGGGGATGATGCAGATCTTTCATTTCAATTAACAGGAAATGCACCATGGAGTGTCGAACTAGATAATGGAACAGGAACTGCAACTATAGGAGGTATTACTGAATCTCCATTTACTTATAGTGTTGTGCAAAATCTTAGTATTTCTACTGAGCCTGATACCATAGTTTATAAGATTACACAAGTAACAGATGCTAATGGAAATATAAAATCAATGGCTGGAACTGACAGTTCAATTGTATACGTTCGAACAGTTCCTGTTGTAAGCTTTGTTAATCCTGCTGGTGATAAAACATATAATATCAATGCACCTGCTGATAGTTTAATTGGAACCCCTTCATCGGCTTTAGGAGGTGTCTTTTCTGGCGATGGAGTAATTCCTTCTAATAATAAGTTTTTACCATCTGCTGCAGGTTTGGGAGCGCATGAAATTGTTTATACCTTTACCGATCCTTCATCTGGTTGTTTTTTAAATGATAAAGTTAATTTAACTGTGATTGCGTCTAATGCAAGTATTACTATTGATGATGGTGATTACTGGAGATGCGATTATGAAACTACTTTTAATGTTTCTGCTGAGGTTATTGATAAACCTTTAATATTGGGTGAAATAAAATTACACAATGTTCCTCTGGCAACCGGAGCAATAACCGATCACGGGAATAATACGGCAACAGTTGATGTTAGTAGATTATCAGCAGGCACTTATACCCTTTATTTTGTATATGATGACGCTGGAGTAGATTCTGTTTCTAATAGTTTTACTGTCGAGTCTGTTGGAAAACCTAACTTCACTGAATTATCTGATATTTGTGAAGATTATGAGACCATTAACGTGACTGCTTATAACTTAATACCTACAGGTGGCACTGGGCAATTTACCTTTTCAGGTCCGGTAGGAGCATTTGTTTCTAACGCACTTGATGATAATAACTCAGGTTATTTTTCACCAGGCTTAATTCCTCCAGGATCATATAGTTTGGTTTACATTTATACATCTCCAAATAATTGTGAAAGTGAAGCGGTTAATAAAACTTTTGATGTAAATGCACTACCCCCGGTATCCTTTACAATGAACTCAGTTTACAATATTGACCAGGGTGTAAGTAATATTATTGGAAATCCTACAGATGCGAATGGAGTTTTCACACCATTATCATTTATGTCAAATTTAGGTGATGGAACTGCTGATTTTGATCCCGCAGATGCCGGACTTGGAGATCATTGGGTTAAGTATACTTATCAGGATGCTAATTCTTGTGTGAATGCAGATTCAATTGAAATCACTGTTAATAAAGCTCTTGGTAGTATTGCTAGCTCAACTGGTTCTTTCCAATTCTGTTATTATGGTTCATCTGTGGCTACTTTAACTGGGACACCCAATCCAACTGATGGAACCCCAGGGAGTTTCTATATTGACAATATTCTAATAACTCCTGAATCTAATAATACTATTTTATTTAATCCACAGGATTATACTGCAGGTGATCATGAAGTTAAATTTGAATATAGCAACGAAACAACTGATTATGTTGTATATAAAACGGTTAATGTTGATTTAATTGGAAACATTTATTTTACCGGACTAGAAGATAATTATTGTGAGAATGAAGATGTTGAAATAGAACTAACAGCTTTTTTCCCAGGAGAGTCCGGGCTGATAAAATTTACAGGAAATGGTGTTACCGATGATGATGTTGATGAACTTGGTTATTTTAACCCAAGTAATGCTGATTTAGGTAATAATATTGTAACTTATAAATTCACTCGCGATTTTTCTGGTTGTCAAAAAACGTATACTGAATCTGTAACTATTAACAGAACCCCGACAGTAGCATTTTCTCCAAATGAACGATGTATCGTAAATTCAAATAATCTTCTTGGTTTTAAGGCAGTTGATCATCCTGAGGACTCAATTGCTAAATGGACCTGGTTATTAAAAAACCAAATACAATCGAATGATACTTTTCCTTTGTTTTCAATTGTGCCTGGTTCATATAATTCGATGAGGTTAACTCTTGAAACAAATAAGGGGTGCACTCACTTTGTTGATAGTAGTTTCTATATTGGTACTAGAGTGGATTTACAATTTTCGTTTGAAAATGAATGCAAAGGCGAAATATCTCAGTTTAATGTTAAAGTTTCAAGTAATACTAATGATATTAAATATGTTAATTGGGATTTTGGAGGCCCCGGAATTTCAGATGTCTCAGATTCATTAAATCCAACTCACCAATACGCTGCTCCAGGAGGTTATGAAGTAATTTATGAAGAGTATACGAGGTCATGCGGAAGAATTGCGGATACGATGAAAATTAATATACGTCCTTCAGTTGATCTGAGTACTGGCAAGTATATTGAAGATTTTGAAAATAATCCAGATATTACAGGTTGGGTTATTGAGGACTATATTTCAGGAGTAAATAACCCATGGCAATGGGGAGAGCCTTCAGGTAATATTATTTATAATGCACCTTCCGGAAATAATGTTTTCGGAACGAATCTAAGTGGTAATTATACAAATAATGAAAAGGGAATGGTTACAAGCCCTTGTTTTGATTTTAGCACTTTACAGCGTCCAATGCTGAAAATGGATTTTATTGCGGATTTGGAAACTGATAGAGACGGAGTTGTTATGCAGTATACAAAAGCGAATGGAGACTGGGCAACTATAGGGGTTCCAAACGATGGAATAAACTGGTATAATTCTTATATAATAGGTGGTGCACCTGCCGATCAGCAATTAGGTTGGACCGGAGAATTCTTATCTTTGGATAATTCTGGATGGTTGACTGCTATGTATCGTTTAGATGAATTGAGGGGTAGGGCTGGTGTACGATTTAGAATCGTATTTGGATCTGATTTAGCTGGCGACAACTATGAAGGATTTGCTTTTGATAACATTCAGCTTGGTGAAAGAAAAAGAATGGTACTTTTGGAGAATTTTACTAATTCTTCGAATGATAAAGCAAATAGCACGCAAGAAAATACAATTGATCCAATACTTGAAAAAGATTCACTGGATGTAATAAGTTTAAATTATCATACAAGTTTTCCAAGTGTCAACGGTTTTAATTCATTCTACCCTTCAGGACCAAGTGCAAGGGCTTTATATTATGGAGTTTCTCAAGTTCCTTATTCTTTAGTTGATGGAGGTGAACGTAAGTATGATTATACATTGACAAACACCCTAACAGAATCGGATATTCATAAAAGAGTTCTTGTTGATCCTCAATTTGAAATTTCTGTTGAACAGGATGTTCAGGGTAATAATTTAGTTGTTTCTTCCACTGTATTAGCGTTAGAAGAAATATATCAACCTTTAATAGTTTATATTGCAGTTGTAGAAAAAACAGTTATGGAAGGTGCTGATATTTATCACAATGTGTTGAGAACAATGTTACCCGATGCTGCTGGAATTTTAGTTGAAAAGGATTGGATTAACGGAGACGAAGTCAACCTTTATCAAACATGGTCAATTCCTGAGAATGTAAATGAGGATAGCTTAATTACTATTGTTTTTGTGCAAGATGAAGAATCAAAAGATATATATCAGACTGCATATACTGAGGAATACACTACGATAACTGATATTGACGATTTTAAAGAGGTAATAGCAAGTTATGATTATAGAGTATTCCCAAATCCTGTAAAAGATATCCTCTCAGTTCAGTTGTTAAAAACTGTTCCATATCCAATTGAGCTTAATGTATATAATGGTGTTGGAGTATTAGTTAAAACGGCTAAATTAACGTCAGGAGAAAGCTTAATTGAATTCGAAACAAAGGATATTCCAACTGGAGTTTATTACCTGAAATTGACTAATTACGATAATTTTATAGGGACTAATAAGTTTGTTAAGACTGAATAAAATAAAGGTTTTTCTTAAAAAAACGACTGTTAATTTAGCAGTCGTTTTTTATATTCATTTTAACTATTTCTATGTGGTCTGCCGTATCTGTTTCTGCCTTTTTCTCTTGGACCTCTGTCCATCATTCTATGATCAGTATCCTGATCATGAATCATATGCATAAATAGTTTTTGTAAATCCTCTTGTTGCTCTTCGTTACAAATATCTTTAAGTTGCAAGAAATGATTAATTGTTGATTTTTTTAATTCGTAGTGTAAATCCCCAATTTCATGTGCAATACGATCTAGAATTTCAGTATTCGGATTTTTTTTAGCAATTTCATTTATCATTTCAAGTCTTTTATCATTGAGTTTACTCATTATTTTTTGTGAATTTGTCATGTTGATGTTTGATATCTCTTGAAATTTTATAAACTGACTCTCAGATAAATTTAACTGTTCCTTTATAAACCGATGCATTCCTCGGATATGAACTTCTTCCTTCATTTTGTTAAGCTCAATATTTTTTTTGGGTAATATCTTGCTTTTATAATAAATAGTTGAAAGCGCTGAAATATTTATTACAATCAATAAGATTATACTTCCTATTAATAAACTTTTTTTTGTTTTAGTATTCATTTGTTTAAATTTTCATAGTTAGAATATTAAACTATTCTTCAGTATTTTTATTTTCTTCTAATAAAAGAGTCTCAATTGGTTCAATATCAAAATCGTTTAAATATTGATATTCAGCATATGATTTAATAAAGTCAGTTTCATTATTTTTTAATTCAGTGTATTGATTAGGATTTACAGATCCCGATCCAATTAAAATACCTATGTAAACGGCTATGATTAATGAGCTTAAATAAATCAATGGTTGAACAAGTTTCTTCGAAAAAAGACTTAATATCAATGATTTATCTTTCATATTCCTGTTTCCCATACGTTGTTTTAACCTTGTAAAATAGAAGGGTTGATCTTCTATTTCAGATTTTGAATGCAACAAATTAAACGTTCTGGAAAAATTATTGAATAAGATAGAACACTCAGAGCAAGAATTAATATGAGATTGAAACTCTTCTTTTTGCTTTTGAGTTAGTAAATCATCATGATAAATGGATAATATATTTTTAAATTCTTTACAATTCATGTTATAACTTTTTTATTTTGACACCTAAATATCAGAATTATTACAATACATTTTAATTGTTTTTATAATAATTAACAATTGTTTTTTTAAGATTTTTTTTCCCCCTATTAATTAAAACCCCAACCTCGGTGATTGAAATTTCCATTACCTCTGAAATTTCTTTATAGGATAAATCCTCAAAATTGCTAAGAGTTAAAGCAACGTTTTGTTTTTCAGGCAATTTGCTTAAGGCAAAATATAATGCTTTTTTATTTTCTTCAAGTTCCATATTTTCTCCTGGTTTTAATCCTGAATCTTCGGGATGATAATTTTTATCATTTCCAAAAATTACATCTAAACTTGAAAACCATTTCTGCTTCTTTTTTGATCTTAAGTAATTTAACGATTTATTTACTGAAATTCTGTACAACCAGGTAGTAATTTTAGAGTCACCTCTGAATTTTTCTATTGATTCATAAATCTTAATAAATACTTCTTGCGAAACATCCATGGCATCATCTTGGTTATTTAGTATATTGTTACAAACATTAAGTACAAGCTTATGATACTTTTCTACAAAAACCTGAAAAGCATTTTCGTCTTTAGCTGCTATTTTATCTAATAATATATTTTCGTCCATTAAGGATTTACTAAATCATTTTTCTCTTTGACACACAAAGATTTTTTTTATTACAAATAAAGTTAGAACTTTTTTATTTATCTGAACATCTCGAGAACAATATTGTTTTTATCAAAACATATTATTAAAACTTAATGTTATGATATTAGAAGAGATTTTTAATCGTTTATGGATTGATTATACAAATCAAAATCCTGAAACACAGAAAGTATATGATTTATTTAAAGGTGAGGGTGAGGTCGTATTAAATGATCATATTGCATTTAGAACTTTCGATGATGAAAGAATAAATATTGATGTTTTGTCGCGTGTATTTGTTGAGCAAGGCTATGAGGAAAAGGGACAATATGAGTTTGAAGAAAAACATTTGTTTGCAAAACATTTTGAACACAAAACAGATAAAGATTCACCCCGGGTTTTTATTAGTCAATTAAAAACAAAAGATTTTAGTGAATATCTGCAGAAAGCAATAAAAAATGTTGTAGATAAAATTGATAAAAAGACACTTGAATCAGATGAATTAATCTTTTCAGGGAATGTATGGGAAACACCGTCTTATAATACTTACCTGAGATTAAGAAATGAGTCGGAATATGCGGCCTGGGTTTATGTTTATGGATTTCGTGCTAATCATTTTACCGTTAATATAAATGCTTTGAAAAAATATGATTCAATTGAAAAAGTTAATCAATTTTTAAAAGAGAATGGGTTTATTCTAAATTCATCAGGAGGTGAAATTAAAGGTACTAAAGATGAATTGTTACAGCAATCAAGTATAATGGCTAATCATATATCCGTTGAATTTATAGATGGTGTATATAGCATTCCTGGTTGCTATTATGAGTTTGCACAAAGATATCCGGAAAAGGATGGAAAACTATATAGTGGATTTATTGCAAAATCAGCAGATAAAATTTTTGAAAGCACTAATTTCTACTCTAAATAGATGTTATCGATATAAAGGAGAACCTGCCAATTTGGTAGGTTTTTTTATGCAATTTAAGTTAATCCTTTTCATTATAAAACGGATTTAATTATGTTTGCAGTTCATTTAAATTGCGAATAATGAAAATCAGTGGTTTTACAATGGGCAAAAATGTGGATAAACTTTATTATCCAATTAAGCCTGCTATAATGTCTATCCTTCCAATTGTTGATGAGTTTATTGTTGCCTTGGGAAAAGGTGATGATGATGATAAAACAAGAGATGAAATAGTAAGCATTGGGAGCGATAAAATTAAAATAATAGACACTGTTTGGGATTTGGAAAAATACCCAAATGGTATGGAAAATGCACATCAAACTGATATTGCAAAAAATCATTGTACCGGCGACTGGCTTTTTTATTTACAAGCCGACGAGGTTATTCACGAAAAATTTCTTCCGATTATTAAGAAACGTTGTGAAGAATTATTGAATGATAAAGACGTTGAAGGTTTACTTTTCAATTATAAACACTTTTGGGGTGATTATGATCATTACCATTTTTCTCACAGATGGTATAAACATGAAATCAGAATTGTAAGAAATGATCCGGAAATTCATTCATGGGAATCAGCACAATCATTCCGTAGAATACCAAATTTCGATGGTATTCATTATCGTCAGCAGGAAGGTACATTTAAACTTAAAGTTGCTAAAGTTGATGCCGATGTATATCACTATGGTTGGGTTAGACCACCATCATTAATGAAAAAGAAAATGAAAGCGCTTGATACTATACATAAAGGAGTAGAAGGTGCTCAAAAAAAGGAAGAAATTTATCGTAATTTCGAATATGGCCCTCTAAATAAGATACAAAAGTTCAATGAAACTCATCCTGAAGTAATGAAAGAATGGATTGCCAAATTCAATTGGAAAGATGAACTTCAGTATTCAGGGAAGTTTACTGGAACAAGAAAAAAACTTGCCCATGAAATATTTAAATATCGGTTTTTAACCTGGATTGAGAATAATTTACTTGGAGGAAGGAATCTTGGAGGGTTTAAAAATCATATTCTTTTAAAAAAGTAGTTATTAAAATTTAATATTTTCAAATTCGAAGCTTCTGTTCATAAATTCTGCAAACTTCTTCAAAAACTTTGTAGGGCTTGTGTTTTCAAAAGATTATATTTGTGCTATATCAAAAATTAGGATATTAGATTTAGCAAAATCGAAAGAAAATCAAAGAATAATGACCAAACAAAAAAACATCCTTTTAGTTATCCTTTTTAGTTTATTTTTTAGTTCACAAAATTGGGCACAGGACTCGCTGATAACAATCGATAAGCAAAAACTATGGGTAGATTCTGTAATGAACAAACTGTCACTTGAAGAAAAAATAGGACAGCTTTTTATGGTTGCAGCCTACTCGAATAAAGACCAGCAGCACATCGAAGAAATATCGTATGTTATTAAAAAATACAAAATTGGAGGTCTTATATTTTTTCAAGGAGGACCGGGAAGACAAGTAAATCTAACCAATAAATATCAATCTATTTCCGAAACGCCATTGTTAATTGCTATTGATGGTGAGTGGGGACTTGGAATGCGTTTAGATTCAACCATAAGCTATCCACGTCAAATGATGCTTGGAGCAATCCAGAATGATTCATTGATTTACCAAATGGGTTATGATATTGGCGAACAAATGAAACGTATGGGTATTCATGTAAATTTTGCTCCTGTGGTTGATGTAAATAATAATCCGTTAAATCCGGTAATCAATGTTCGTTCCTTTGGTGAAAACCCCGAAAATGTAGCTAATAAAGGAATCATGTATATGAAGGGAATGCAAGATGCAGGAATCATTGCAACAGCCAAACATTTTCCGGGTCATGGCGATACCGATTCTGACTCCCATTATACATTACCAATAGTAAATCACAATCGTGAGCGCTTAGATTCTATTGAATTATATCCGTTTAAGAAAATTTTCGATGCAGGAATCGAAGGAGTAATGGTCGCTCATTTGAATGTTCCCGAATTAGGAACCGAGCCAGATACACCAACAACATTAACCGAACCAGTAGTAACTGATTTGTTAAAAAACGAAATGGGTTTCACGGGTTTAATTTTTACCGATGCACTTAATATGAAAGGTGCTACAAAATATTATGAGCCGGGCGAAATTGAGGCGATGGCATTTAGTGCTGGTAACGATGTCCTGTTATTTCCTGTAAGCGTTTCAAAAGCAATTTCAAAAATTAAAAAACAAGTTAGAAAGGGTGAAATCTCAGAAGAAAGATTAAATGAAAGCTGTCGTAAAATTCTGGAGGCCAAATATAAAGTTGGATTAAATACAAATGATATATCTAAGTCGTTTATTCAGAAAAAAAATCTTGAAAAAGATTTAAATAAGCTGGTTTACGAGGTTACACGCAGAGACTTAATCGATGCCGGGTTAACATTAATTAAAAACGAAAATGATCTTTTACCTGTTACAAAGCTTAAACGTAAGCATTTTGCTTCTTTAGCTTTTAATACAAATGATATTACTGTATTTCAGGATATGCTTTCAAAGTATGCTCAAGTCGATCATTATATTTTTAATGATAACGATAAAGATTCCTTGTTGAATATTTTAAAAAATTACGATGTTGTTTTTACAAGTATTCACAATACATCATTTTGGCCTTCAGGTAATTATAAAGTTGATACTAATTCTTTGAATAGTATAGCAAGTTTAGCTAAACAAACGAATGTTGTTTTAAGTCTTTTTGCAAATCCTTATAGCTTAAGAAATTTTACTTTTTTAGATGATATTGATGCTGTAATTGTTACTTATTCCGATAATGATGCTGTTGAAAGTGCAACAGCGCAAGCTATATTTGGAGGAATTGAAATTTCGGGCAAATTGCCGGTAAGTATTAATCAGAATTATACTGTTGGTACAGGCATCAATAGTAAAAAAAAAATACGACTACAATTTGGAATCCCTGAACAAGCGGGAATATCATCAAGCAAATTACTAAAAATAGATTCATTAGCTCAAAATGCCATTGATAGCATGGCAACTCCCGGATGTCGAATATTGGTTGCCCGAAAGGGAATAGTTATTTACGATAAATCGTTTGGTTATCATACCTACATGAAGCAAAATCCTGTGCATGAAAATGATTTGTATGATATTGCTTCAATTACAAAAATAGCCGCTACAGTGCCGTCTCTAATGCATTTATATGAAGATAGCTTATTCTTTTTAGATAGTAAGCTGAGCGATTATTTGCCAGAGTTAGATACAACGAATAAAGGAAGCCTAGATATAAAGGATATTTTAACTCATCAGTCCCGACTTAATGGATGGATTCCTTTTTATTATTCCACTCTGGAAACATTGTATCCTGATCAAAAATTGTTAAACAATAAATTTACAAACGAATTTCCATATAAGATAGGAAATCATGCCTATATGGCCAAGAATTTTAAATTTAAAGATAATATCTATAGTTACTATCCCAAAGATGGTTATTCAACTAAAATAGCCTCTGATTTTTATATATTAGATACTTATCAGGATACAATCTATAAAAAGATTCGCAAATCGGATTTAATTGAGTCTAAATCTTATCGATATAGCGATTTGGGATATTATTATTTTTATAAGATTATAGAAAAATCTACAGCTGTAAAATTTCAGAACTATGTTGATTCAGTTTTTTACAAGGAGCTGGGAATGAACAGAACAACATTTTTACCACTCGAAAAATTTAAAAAGGCTGAGATAGTACCAACTGAAAATGACCAGGTTTTTCGTAAACAGTTATTACATGGTTATGTTCATGATCCGGGAGCTGCTATGTTAGGTGGTGTGTGTGGACATGCAGGGGTTTTCTCAACTGCAAATGACATGGCTATATTAATGCAAATGTATTTAAATAGTGGTGAATATGGAGGAACCAGATATTTCAATTCCGAAACCATTGACTTATTTACAACAAGTCCTTTTTTAGATAAAGATAATCGAAGGGCGTTGGGTTTTGATAAACCTCAAAAGGATTATTCAAAAGAAGGTCCAACCTGTAAATGCGTTTCCGGTAAAAGTTTTGGACATACAGGATTTACGGGAACTATGGCCTGGGTAGATCCAGATGAGCAAATTATTTATATTTTTCTTTCAAACAGAATTCATCCCGATCAGGATAATAATAAATTACTACAGATGAATGTTCGGACCGATATTCAACAGGCAATTTCTGATGCAATAATTCAATAGCACTTAATTTATTGTTCTGAAATCACAAATCAAGATCTTATTTGCAAACGTTTGAATTAGTGTTTTAAACCAACTAGATGCGTTTTACGAATTGTTGTATAGTATAAATTTGCTTGTAAATCATTCTGAAATTAGTATCTTCAATGCTTTATTTTATAATAATTAAAACGCTCTATTGTCCTTATAATTTAAATTCAAATACAATGAAAAGCCGATTAACATTTATCATAGTTCTTTTTATTTCAATTACATCTGTAATTGCGCAAAATAGTCATAGAACTTATGTTGGATATAAAGAATATAAAAACCATTTAGAAGTTGTAACCAGTGATGGAACATATCTTATAAAGCCTTATACTGATAAAATTGTAGAAACGTCGTTTATTCCAACCGGCGAGGAATTTAATCCTAATTCACATGCGGTAGTTCTATTGCCAAAAGAAATTGAAATAAATCTTGTGAAAAAAGAAAATGTTATTGAATATAACACACCCGGAATTAAAGTTATAATCACAATAGAACCATTCAATATTTCATATGGCTATAAAAATAAAAAAATAATTTCGGAAAAAGGAGGTTATGCTAAAACCAACGAATACGAAAGCTTAAATTTTGAGTTAGATTCAACCGAAAAAATATTTGGTGGCGGAGCAAGGGTATTAGGAATGAATCGTCGGGGGAATCGGTTGCAATTATACAATCGGGCTCATTATGGATATACCACACATTCCGAATTAATGAATTTTACTATGCCACTTGTGGTATCGTCAAAAATGTACACCATCCATTTCGATAATGCTCCAATTGGATATCTGGATTTAGATAGCAAAAAGAACAATACCTTAACTTATGAAACCATTAGCGGACGTAAAATATATCAAATTATTGTTGGAGATAGCTGGGAGGATTTGATAGATCAATATACTGATTTAACAGGAAAACAGCCATTGCCACCACGTTGGGCTTTTGGAAATTTCTCCAGTCGTTTTGGATATCATTCTGAAAAAGAAACACGCGAAACAGTAAATAAATTTATTGAAGATTCAATCCCTTTAGATGCCGTAATTATTGATATTTATTGGTTTGGAGCTGATATCTTTGGTCATATGGGGAATCTTGAATTTTTAAAGGATTCGTTTCCTACACCTAAAAAAATGATTGATGATTTTGCATCAAAAGGAGTCAAAACAATTTTAGTAACCGAGCCTTTCATACTAACCACATCAAAGCGTTGGAACGAGGTTGTTGAAAAAAAGTTAGTTGCGACCCATACATTAGGGAATCCATTTACGTATGATTTCTATTTTGGGAATACCGGATTACTTGATATTTACAAACCTGAAGCAAAAGATTGGTTCTGGAATATTTATAAAAAATATACCAATATGGGTATTGGTGGCTGGTGGGGCGATTTGGGAGAACCTGAGGTTCATCCCTCAGAAGTACAGCATGTTGTTGGTAGTGCCGACGAGGTTCATAATATTTATGGACACGATTGGACACGATTAATTTTTGAAGGATACAAAAAGGATTTTCCGAATCAGCGACCATTTATTTTAATGCGTGCAGGTTATTCGGGATCGCAACATTATGGTATAATACCGTGGACAGGTGATGTAAGCAGAAGCTGGGGCGGTCTGCAACCACAAGTCGAAATATCCTTACAAATGGGTTTGCAGGGAATAGGATACATGCATTCCGATTTAGGAGGATTTGCCGGAGGAGATGTGTTTGATCCTGAACTTTATACACGTTGGCTACAATATGGTGTCTTTCAGCCTGTTTATCGTCCTCATGCGCAGGAACATATTCCATCGGAACCAGTTTTTCACGATGAAAAAACAAAAGCTCTGGCTAAAGAATCAATTGAAATGCGTTATCGCTTACTTCCTTACATTTATACCATAGCTTTTGATAATAGTCAATCAGGAATTCCCTTAATGCGTCCTTTGTTTTTTATGGAACCCGAAAATGACCGTTTACTTGAAGTGTCTGATTCATATTTGTGGGGTGATAACTTTTTAGTGTCTCCGGTTACAGAAGCCGGCATAAAACAAAAAGACGTTTATATGCCTGCAAATGCTAACTGGTTTGATTTTTATACAGATAAAGCATATAGAGGAGGTTTCGGATATAAAGTTAATATTACTGAAGATCATATTCCGTTATTTGTAAAAGGAGGATCATTTATCCCCATGATTAAACCATTACAATCAACGGACTTGTATACTACCAAAAATTTAGAAATACATTACTATCCTGACCCAACAGCAACTGAAAATACAGGAAAATTGTACGATGATGACGGTATTACTCCAAACACTTATGAAGAGGGTAAATACGAGATTCTATATTTTAAAGGAACCTATTTAAATGATAAATTAAGCATTACTTTTAAAAGCGAAAAAGGGCCCCATTACGAATCAATAGATAGAAAAATTAGTTTGGTTATTCATAAATTTGATGAGGAACCTGAACAGCTATTTGTTGACGAAAATGTTGTTTCTTATCAATTCAATAAAGAAAAGAATCTTTTGACAATTTCATTTGATTGGAATAAGGAATCGAATCCGGTGGTTGAGATTAAATTGAAAGAAAGAAAAATATTGCTTTAATGGAATCAACCAATAATATTTTCTTTATCCTTATTCTGACTTTTTTTATTATTTATTCAATTAGGTATTTTGGGATATTTGGTTTCCTTGATGTTTTATTTTTGAATCGTGAAAAAATATGGAAATTAAAGAATTTCTTTAGTAAGCACTTTCATTATTTCAATCAACTTTCGGAAAAGGATAAAGAACGATTCATATATAGGGCGTATAAACTTTCCAAATTAATCAACATTATTGGTAGGCAGGATTTTGTAATAACCCCCGAAGTAAGATTGTTTGTTGTGGCCGCCCAGGTGCAACTTACGCTTGGGTTTAAACAATATGAATTAAATAAATTTCACACTATTTTAGTTTACCCTGATGTATACAAGAACAAAATAACCGGGAATATGCATTATGGAGAAGTGAACCCTAAAGGAGTAATTGTATTATCATGGAAGAGATTAGTTAATGGTTTTGAAATTCCTGATGATAAAATTAATTTGGGTTTACACGAAATGGCTCATGCCTTAATGCATACCATAATCAGTAGCAATGATCATGAATATGGCTTAGATCCGTACTTGCGAGATATTGTAAGATTATCACAATTGGAAATGGATAAAATTAAAAACGACGACCATCATTTTTTTAGAAAATATGCAGGTACAAACATTTATGAATTTTTCTCAGTTGCTGTAGAGTACTTTTTCGAAGTTCCCGGAGAGTTTAAAAAAGAACTTCCTGAACTATATCAGTTCATGGTAAGTCTATTAAAGCAAAATCCAGTATGAATTTAATCCAAAATGAGAAAAATTCAGATCGTTCTGTAACAAATCTACCCATTATGCCGTCTTAAGTTCATTAAAACCAGAAAAAGAAATGAATTCAGGGAAATCACTCTCCATAATTGTACTATTAAATTTGCTTTTTATAAGTGAAAATGTTTTTGCTCAGACAAATGACTGGAAAACAGAAAAAACTGAAGATGGTAAAATAACAGTTACAAGTAAAATTTCAAAACGTATTGATGATGAGGCGAATGAAGTGCAATTAATAGAATACATGGCTACTACTACAGCTAATGTTAATATGCAAAGATGTATTTCTGTGATGAAAGATATATCGAAACACAAAGAAATACTAAATGAAAAGGTTAGCGAAATAATTGAAACATTATCAGATAATGAATGGCTCATCTATTATTATTTTGATGCTCCGTGGCCTATTCCAAATTCTGATTGTGTATCTAAAATGAATTTTTCAGAAGATATAACCAATGGAACTGCAACTTTTACATTAACAGCTGAATCGTCAAAATATGATATAAAAGATGTTAAAAGGTTGACATACTATAATGTGAGCTATACCTTCAAAGATTTAGGAAATGGTAAGGTTGAAATGACATCAACAGCCCAACTTACTCCAGTGATGCAAGCTCCGGAGTGGATCGTGCGGGAATTCTTCCCTAATGGTCCGGCTCGATATCTTGAAAGACTTTTAGCCTTGTCAAAAGGTGCGTAATAACTATTCTGAAAAAAGAAAAATGATCAATTAATAAAGTTTGTTGCAAACAGAACTTTTGAGATATTTTCACAAAAAATCCTTCACAAAAACTCTTTGAATTAAATTCATATAAAACTCTTTGAATTCTTAATAAATTACCTACCTTTGCGGTCTTCAAAAATTAATTTAATAATTCAGATTATCAGATGATTACAGTATCAAATTTAGCCATTCAGTTTGGAAAGAAGTTTCTTTTTCAGGATGTAAATTTAAAGTTTACACCAGGTAACTGCTATGGTATTATAGGGGCGAATGGAGCAGGGAAATCAACTTTTCTTAAATTGATTTCTAAAGAATTAGCATCAACACGTGGTTCAGTATTGTTGGAACCGGGTGAAAGATTATCGGTATTAAAGCAAGATCACTTTGAATTTGATGAGTTTACTGTTTTGAATACGGTTTTATTAGGGCATACCAAATTGTGGAAAATCATGCAGGAGAAAGATGCCATATATGCAAAACCTGACTTTTCTGATGAAGATGGAATGAAAGCCGCAGAACTTGAAAATAAGTTTGCAGAAATGGATGGATGGAATGCAGAAAGCGATGCAGCAATGTTATTGAGTGGTTTAGGTGTAAAAGAAAATCTGCATTTTAAACTAATGAAAGAGCTTAGTGGAAAAGAAAAGGTTAGAGTTTTATTAGCACAGGCTTTATTTGGTAAACCTGATAATTTATTACTCGATGAGCCTACCAATGACCTGGACTTAGAAACGGTTATGTGGCTCGAAAATTATCTTTCGAACTTTGAAAATACGGTATTGGTTGTTTCTCACGACCGTCACTTTTTAGATTCTGTTTGTACACATACTGTCGATATTGATTTTGGTAAAGTAAAACAGTTTGCGGGTAATTACAGCTTTTGGTACGAGTCAAGTCAGTTGGCATTGCGTCAGCAACAAACTCAAAATAAAAAAGCCGAAGAAAAGAAAAAGGAATTGCTGGAGTTTATTCAACGTTTTAGTGCAAATGTGGCAAAATCAAAACAAACAACCAGTCGCAAGAAAATGATTGAGAAACTAAATTATGAAGAAATAGAGCCATCAACACGTAAATATCCTGGTATTATATTTACTCCCGAACGTGATCCAGGTAATAAAATACTGGAGGTTAGAGGACTAACAAAAAGTATCGAAGGCGAATTATTATTTAAAAACCTTGATTTTACTGTTCAAAAAGGGGAGAAGATTGTTTTTTTATCACGCGATAGCAGAGCAATGACAGCTCTTTTTGAAATCATTAATGGTAAGATTAAAGCTGATTCAGGTACATATGAGTGGGGACTAACCATTACGAATTCATATTTACCTCTCGATAACTCAAAATTCTTTGAGAAACCATTGAAACTTGTTGATTGGTTAGCGCAATTCTCTGAAGATACAAGTGAAATGTTTTTGCGAGGATATTTAGGAAAAATGCTGTTCTCCGGTGAAGATATCTATAAAAAGTCAACAGTTCTTTCAGGAGGAGAAAAACAGCGATGTATGATTGCCCGTATGATGCTTACCAGTGCAAATGCATTGGTACTTGATACTCCCACAAATCATCTTGATCTGGAATCAATACAAGCTTTTAATAATACTTTAAGTCGATTTAAAGGTAATATCTTGATGGCTTCGCACGATCACGAATTTATACAAACCGTTGCCAACCGGATCATAGAAATTACTCCAAAAGGTATTATCGATAAGTTAATGGAGTACGACGATTATGTTACCGATGAAAAAATGAAAGAATTAAGGGAATCTATGTATAAATAGATTTTAAAAACATTATTGGTTTGCTTGTAATTTGAAAGTCAAAACTAAAGATTTAATCAAAAAAGTTGTCATGCTGAGTTTATCGAAGCATAACAACTTTTCTATTATAGAATAGTAAAATAATACTAATTTAGAGAATAAAACTCATTAATAAACCCGGCAAATTTAAAGTCATATGAACTATAATTGCAGGAAGAATATTTTGATGTTTTTCCTGGAAATAACCAGCAATTGTTCCACCAATCCATGTCATAATTACAATCCTAAATATCATAGGTCCGCTTGTTTCGGTGTTAAGTAATATCAAATGAGCTAAACCAAAAAGAACTCCACTTAGAATTACAGGCAAACTTAAATAAACGTTTTTGCTAATATTGAATCTTATCGTATTTAGTGGCATTAAAAAATTCTGTGTAAATCCCCTAAATAGAAATTCTTCACATATACTTGCATAGATAAAAATAAAAACAAAAAATTGAAGAGAACTCATTTCCTCAATACCAGTATGTCCTCTGCCCGAAGGATCAATCTCAAAACCAAAAATTGTAAGGAATAATGTTGCAAGTATTTGAGCAATAATAAATCCTGCAATAGCTATTAAAACTCCAATAAAA
This sequence comes from Bacteroidales bacterium, assembly GCA_003446015.1. Taxonomy (GTDB): domain Bacteria; phylum Bacteroidota; class Bacteroidia; order Bacteroidales; family UBA12077; genus UBA12077. The sequence continues at coordinate 17,727 of DMBU01000057.1, forward strand.
TAGTATTTGAATCGAAGCTTTTTGAATTGAAAACTGAAATAGGAATTTTTACTGAAATATACTATTCCAATAATTGAAAAAAGCAACATAGTGCTATGCGTAATGAAGGATTTAGGAAAAAAATCGCTTTTGAATGAAATTATTTTGGATACAAATATTCCCATTCCATAAAATATTAGGGTTAAAAAGATCCCCACTATTAAGTTTGTTGATTTCTTCATGGTGCTATTTTCTAAATATTCTGCAAATTAATGCCCCAATTGAAATGCCCAAGGCTAAAATCATCCAGAATCCTGCATTGTCAGGTTTTGTTTCAATAGTATCATAAAAAACAATATAAGTACTTAAAATAATTATTGGCAATACAAATACAATAGCTTTTCCTTTTTTCATTTTGTTTAAATTTTTGGTTAGTACTAAAACGTTAAATATAAAAGTAACTTTTTCTAATAAACTATTTTCTTATTAGTCAATTTTAAAGATAAAATGTTACAAATTTTTTAAAGATTTAACTAAAACATTAAAAATATAAAAAGATCAAATACTCTTCAAATATTTATTTATGAATATATTACAAAAATAATTGATTTGTTGCGAACTATTTTGTAACTTAGTTGTTCTTATGTAAGAATTATTCCTAACTAATATTAATTAGTAATGAAGTCTGAAGATATCAGAAAAAGTTTAATTGAAAAAGGATTAAAAATAACTCCTCAAAGATTAGCGGTTTTAGAAGCGGTTATAGAATTAGGAAATCATCCTACGGCCGATAAAATTACTGAGTTCATAAAAAGGAATCATCCTAATATTGCTGTTGGAACAATATATAAAACTCTGGAAACTTTTGTTGAAAAAGAACTCGTTAAAAGAGTTAAAACAGATAAAGACATTATGCGCTACGACGCTATTCTGGAAAAACACCATCACTTATACTGTGCTAAGTCGGATCGCATTGAGGATTATTATGATGAAGAATTGAATAAATTACTGGAGAGATATTTTAAAAATAAAAAACTTGATAATTTTACAATTGAAGATATTAAATTACAAATAGTTGGAACATTTATTAACAAATAAAACATAAAGAAAATGAAAACAAAAAGTATCGAATTATTAAACAAGGCTATTGCAGACGAACTAAGCGCTGTACATCAGTATATGTATTTCCATTTTCATTTAGATGATCAGGGATATGATTTATTAGCTGGTTTGTTTCGACGAACAGCAATTGAAGAAATGATGCACATAGAATTATTGGCTGAGAGAATATTATTTCTTAAAGGTGAAGTTGAAATGGAAGCTTCAGATAAAGTAGCAAAAATACATGATGTGAAAGAAATGTTGGTAATGGCTACAAAAATGGAAGAAAGTAGTGCCAATGATTATAATAAATGGGCTAATGAATGTTCTCAAAATGCAGATTCTGTTTCTAAAAAACTTTTTGAACAATTAGTTGAAGACGAAGAACGACATTTTAATCAATACGATGATGAGTTGGGTAATCTTGCAAAATTCGGAGATAATTATTTAGCTCTTCAGTCAATTGAACGAAGTAAAAATATTTCAGCCGGAACTCCAGCTGAATAATCAAATAGCAAATAACAAATAAAATAAATAGAAATCATGGAAGAAAATGTAGTAAGTGAAGTAGTGGCCATGCCACGAATTGGTGATCCAGCTCCTGCTTTCAAAGCTGTAACAACACAGGGTGATATTAATTTCCCTGCCGATTATAAAGGAAAATGGGCAATCCTTTTTAGCCATCCAGCTGATTTTACACCAGTTTGTACATCAGAGTTTATGACATTTGCGAATATGGAGAAACAATTTAATGAAGCAAATTGTCAACTTATTGGTTTGTCTATTGATGGCCTATATAGCCATATTGCATGGTTACGAACCATTAAGGAAAAGATCGAATATAAAGGAATGAAAAATATCGAAGTAAAATTTCCTTTAATTGAAGATATTAAAATGGATGTAGCTAAAATGTACGGAATGATTCAGCCTGGCGAGAGCAACACAAAAGCAGTTCGTGCTGTATTTTTTGTTGATCCAAAAGGAATTATCCGCGCAATCATTTATTATCCGTTAAGCTTAGGTCGTAATTTTGACGAGTTATACAGGGCATTAATTGCTATGCAAACAGCCGATGAATTTGGTGTTGCAACACCTGCAGACTGGCGTCCGGGTGATGATGTAATTGTTTCTCCTGCAGGATCATGTGGAATGGCTCAAGAACGCATGGACAGCAAAGAACTTGATTGCAAAGACTGGTTCTTCTGTACTAAGAAATTAAACAAAGAGGAAGTACTGAAGAAAATACTAAAGAAATAGCTTTTTTTAGAAAAATATTTTGATTTAGAGGGTGTTATTGTATACACCCTCTTTTTTTAATGTAATAAATTAATTCTTTACATATTTTTTATAAATTTACTATCCTTTAAAGATTTGGGTATGAAGATTATTAGAGTATCAGTCGTTGCCTTTGCAGTATTAACATTGCTGTCATGCAAACATAAAGTAATAGATAATAAACAAGCTATTGAAAAATATTGCGAAACACTGGATTCAAGTGGTTTTTCGGTTTATTTAGCGAATGCAATCGAAAATCAAAAGATTTTTGACATAGTCATAACTGCAGATATTGAAACAGATGAAGTCGTTAGTCAACAAGGAGTTGATGCTGCTGACGATCCTGCAATTTGGGTAAATACAGATGATCCTGAAAAGAGTTTGATTCTCGGTACCAATAAAAAAGGAGGAATCCATGTATATAATATGGATGGTAAAGAATTACAGTTCTTAAAGGCAGGCTGCATAAATAATATCGATTTGAGAGATGATTTTAACTATAATGGAAAAGATGTGGTTTTAGTTGCAGCAACGAATTGTACATTAAATACAATTTCATTATTTTATATCGATAAAAGCACACTTAGACTTTCTGATACAATACTCAATATAAAATCTTCGGTTGATTTGGTTTATGGACTTTGTATGTATAAAAGTGCTTTTTCTAATAAGTTTTTTGTATTTGTTAATGGAGAAGGTGCTGATGTAGAGCAATGGGAGATATCTTACAACAACGGATCGTTGAATTCTGAGCTAGTTCGAACTTTTAAGGTTAGCAGCCGGCCCGAAGGAATGGTGGCCGATGACATAGACGGAATTCTATACCTTGGAGTTGAAGAAGAAGGTATTCTTAAAATTAAAGCAGAACCTGAATTTGAATTTGAAACAGTATGGGTAAAAGGTAGCAATCCCTCAGAAGAATCACTCGTTTCATCTGATATAGAAGGATTAGCATTATACAAAACCGACCGTAAAACATATTTAATTGCATCAAGTCAGGGAAATTTTTCGTACCCTGTTTTTGAAATAGGTAATCCCGATAAATATTTATTTAGTTTCGTTATTGATGATGATGAAATTGACGGTGTTATTGAAACGGATGGAATAGAAATTACCAATTTCCCATTAAATTCAAAGTTTCCAAAAGGGATGCTCGTTTTACAAGATGGATATAATTTTAGTGGCGATACGCTGAGAAACCAAAATTTTAAATATGTATCCTGGGAAAAGATTGAAGCTTTGATCCAAATACATTAACTCTCTGGTAATTTCAAACAATATTAGATTTACTCATATCTTTAAGAATAATTTGTTTTTATTCGAATTTTAGCTATTTTAACAACAATTAGAGTTGTTTATCATGCTTAAATTCGGTCAAATAATTATTATCCTTTTTGCATTTATCTGGGTTGTAATTGCTAGCAATCAGGCAGCTAAATTCTTTCAGAAAATACAACTCCCGTTAATTACGGGTTTTCTTTTATCAGGAATTTTAATTGGCCCTTTTGGACTAAAACTTATAGATGTTGAAATGACTTATAAGTTGGATTTTGTTAATGATATTTCCCTTTCTTTTATTGCTTTATTAGCAGGATCAGAGCTTTTTCTTAAAGAAATAAGAAACAACATAAAAAGTATTTTATGGAATACTTTAAGTCAGTTAATTCTAACATTTACCTTAGTATCAGTTGGAGTATATTTTCTGGAAGGGTATATTTCATTTATGAAAGATCTTCCGGAATTGCATAAAGTTGCCATAGCAATACTTTCAGGCACTATTTTCATTGCTAAATCACCTTCTTCTGTTATGGCGGTTATTAATGAATTAAGAGCTAAAGGCCGGTTTACTAAAATGGTTATTAGTGTAACTGTATTACTTGATGTTCTGGTAATTGTACTATTTACTATATGTTTAACTATAGCCAATAACTTAATTAATAATACACCATTTAGTTTTAAATTTCTGTATGGACTAATTCTGGAATTTGTAGTCATATTTATAGTGGCAATTTTATTTGCTAAATTCTTAGAATTTCTAATGCAAGTTCCTCTTCCTAAATTTATAAAGATTTTTTTAATATTAATTTCCGGATTTGGAGTTTTCAAATTATCGCATATTCTGGAATTAATAAGCTTTACCTATTTAGGTGCAGAACTAATTATTGAACCGCTGTTAATATGTATTATTGCTAGCTTTTATATTACAAATTACAGCAGGCAAAGAGATAGTTTTCATATTATTTTAAAGGATATTGCTCCAATGGTTTATGCTGGTTTTTTTACATTAGTCGGAGCAACATTAGCATTAGATGTTTTAGCTAATACATGGTTAATTGCACTAATCATACTTATTTTTTACTTCTCATCTTTAATAATCGCCTCGTTATCAGGGAATTTAGGTGCACGTAACCCTAAATTATATGGAAAAATTGGCTGGATGCCATTCATTACCCAGGCTGGAGTGGGTTTTGCATTAGTTTATGAAGTTGCACAAGAATTTCCAGAGTGGGGAAATCAGTTTTCTACAATACTAATTGCAGTAATTGTTATTAATCAGATAGTTGGTCCACCTTTGTTTAAATGGGCTATTAAGTTAGTAGGAGAAAGCCATTTGCCTGTAAGTTCACAGAATTTGTTTAATAAAACTGCAATAATATTTGGTTTAGAACACCAGTCGTTAAATTTGGCAAGAGATTTATTTAAGGAAAACTATAGTGTAGAAATTGTCTCATTAGAAAAAAGGAGAAATATTTCGGATATTAAGGATATTACCATTCATGTCTTAGACGGTTTAAGTGTAAAAGCACTTAATTCCATTGGTATAAGGAGATTCGAAACTATAGTTCTAATGCTATCGGATGATGAAAACTTTAAGGTTTGTCGTTTAATTAATGAAAATATTGGAGCAAAAACAATTATTGTACGTTTATATGATTCTATAAATGCTGATAAGTTTCATGAATTAGGTGCTTTGGTTGTCGATCCCTCAACTGCTATAAGCAAATTGATTGAACAATTTGTTCGTTCACCGCTATCTGCATCATTTATTCTTGGTGAAGAAGACCACAAAGCTATGGTCGATATTAAAGTACGGGATAAAAATTTACATGGAATTGCTTTACGCGATTTAAGGCTGCCTCCCGATGTTTTAATTTTATCTGTTAAAAGAAAAGGTCAGATGCTTATCTCACACGGTTATACAAGATTAAGGAGAGGAGATATTGTTACAATCGTAGGATCTATGGAGAGTCTGCAAGATTTAAGTTTACAATTTGAAGAATAATTAAACCATTCCTGGTTTTTCATTCTTTTCCGATCGCTCAACAACTGCAATAATCCTTTTTTGAATGGTTTCTTCTCTTTTTGCAGATAAAATCCAGCCAATATAATTTTGTTGATTAGATGGTGAAAAATTAAAGAAATTATTAAATGCAACAGGATTTGATTTTAAGGCAGAAAGTAATTTTATTGGAATATCTAATTTGTTTTTTGAGGAATAAGCATTTTCCCATTCGCCATTTTTCTTAGCAGTTTCAATTTTTTCTAAACCAGCATTGGTCATTTTATTTTCCTGAATTAGTTTTTTAACCCGATTTTTATTTACTAATGACCATTTACTTTTATTATTTCGCGGTGTATATTTTTGCATGTATGTTTCCTGATCAATACTTTTTATGGTACTGTCAATCCAACCAAAACATAAAGCTTCTTCTACTGCATCGTTATATACTACGGTTGGTTTTTTAGTATGTTTTTTATAATAAATAAGCCAGATTTCTTTAACTGTAGCATGGTTATGCTCTAACCATGTTCTCCAATCATCACGATTTTTACAATACAATGTTTCCATTAATCTAAATACTCTTTTAGTAAATCTTTAGTTTCTTTAGAATATATTCCATATTCTGTTTGCTTATATCCTTCCAGTTTTTTCTGGTAAGAATCCATATCCTTTATTATTTTACCGATTTCTTCATTATTTAAATCATTCCCAAATTTTTCAAGTATTGCTTTTCTGTAATTTAAATTACCATTTAATACAACAATATCATTGATAAATTCCTTTTTAGTTTTTGGAAAATACTCACTTAAATCAAACCCCCAATCTTTGAATGTACATTCTTTAGTTAATTTTTTAATTTCCTGAATAGATAGTTTATTAGGAATAAAACAGACTTTTGTATCACATTCTAATGAGGTTTGAGAAGTCAAATCAAATAAAAATATCTTTTTATCAAAACTATAATAAAATGAGTTATTGTCTCTCCATAAAGTGCTAATAACAGGTAAATCTATATTTAAATTAATTAATAATTCTTCGTGTTGATCTTCTTTTAAAAAACACCAAATGCTTAAGTTAAGACTATCTCTCTTTAAATAAAGTATACGTTTGTAATCTGGTGATAAAGTAGGGTAAAAACCATCTGTAAATATCCTTTCAGTATTTTTTGTATTCAGGTTATATTCGTAAAAACCTCCATATTTATCGAAAATATTATAAAAAACCGAGTCTGTTTTTTGCTTTTTAACCCAGTCCCAACCCATGAGCGGACTTACGCTAAAAGCGATTCTTTCGTTTTGTAATGATATATATTCCAATTTTGACCCAAATGGGATATCCCCGAAATCGTATATTTTAACTAAACTTTTAGTTGGGATATCAAAACTGTATAAACTCAGATTTTCGTAGATTCTTTTGTGTACACCTCCATCAGGGAATCGGCTTATACCTTTAGGTGGCTGTCCTGCTCTTAAATGATGAAAAAAGAAAATCTGACTGGAATCCGAAGTGATTAATCCAGATTTAAAATCCGAACTTATTATTAAGTAATCTTCATAACAGCCTGAAAGGAAAAGCGAAATAACTGCAAGAATCAACGACTTTTTAAAAAAAGAATAGCTCATTTCTATATTTTTTTTCAAATTATAAAAATGAACTAAACTTTCAAAATTTATTCTCTAATCTTTTGAAATTGCTCTTGAAATTACAAGTTTCTGAATCTCTGATGTTCCCTCGTATATTTGTGTTAGCTTAGCTTCGCGCATTAAACGTTCAACATGATATTCTTTAACATATCCATATCCACCATGAATTTGAACTGCTTCTGTTGTCACTTTCATAGCAACATTCGTAGCATGCAGTTTTGCCATTGCACTTATCGTTCCGTAGGGTTGATTATTATCTTTTAACCATGCAGCTTTATGTACTAATAATCTTGCAGTTTCAATATCAGTTGCCATATCAGCCAGTTTAAATGCTATTGCCTGATGATTAACTATCTCTGCACCAAATGCTTTTCTTTCTTTTGAGTACTTTAAAGCCCTTTCGTATGCACCTGCAGCAATACCTAGCGCCTGAGCAGCTATTCCAATTCTTCCTCCTTCGAGTAATTTCATGGCGAATTTAAAACCAAATCCATCTTCACCAATACGATTCTCTTTTGGTACTTTAACATCAGTGAACATTACAGAATGAGTATCGGAACTTCGCATTCCCATTTTATCTTCATGCGGACCTAAAGAAATACCAACAGTGTTACGATCAACAATAAAAGCATTAATTCCTTTATGACCTAATTCAGGATTGGTTTGAGCCATAACTAAATATACACTGGCTGTGTTTGCGCTGGTAATCCAGTTCTTTACTCCATTAAGTAAATAATAATCACCTTTGTCTTCAGCTGTTGTTTTCTGAAAAGATGCATCTGACCCGGCTTCCGGCTCACTTAACAGAAATGCACCAATTTTATTACCGCTAGCTAAATCAGGTAAATACTTATCTTTTTGAGCATCATTTCCGTATTTTTCAATTCCATAGCAAGTTAGAGAATTGTGAACAGCCATGATAACAGCAACAGAAGAATCTATTTTTGAGATTTCTTCCAATGCAAATACATACGAGATATTATCCATTCCAACACCTCCATAATCAGGAGAAGTCAAGATGCCAAAAAAACCTAATTCAGCTATGTTTTTCACATGTTGCGCAGGATACTCAGCTTTTGTATCACGTTCAATAACATCTTTTATCAATTCACGTTGAGCATAGTCACGAGCAGTTTTCTGAACCATTAACTGCTCCTCAGTATATTCGAAATTCATTCGTGTAGTTTTAGTTTGTAGTTTTTGATTTATATAAATTATTCAGCTCTTTTATACACAATAGCCACTATTGTTTTATCATCACCACCCATATTAATAGACATTCCGTAAGGTCTGTCTTTTGGAATTTTAATTTGAGCATCTCCTGCTTTTCCAGTTAATTGTTCCCAGATGGTTACCGCTTGATGTACACCAGTTCCTCCGGTAGGATGTCCCCAGCCAATTAATCCTCCGGTTGTATTTATAGGGAATTTACCAGTTCTTGATGTATTTCCATTTGCTACATAATCAGCCCCTTCACCAGGTTTTGCTAATCCTAAAGCTTCAACCATTAAAACTCCAGCTATGGTAAAGCAATCGTGTACTTCAAAAGTTGCAACATCATTAATTGTAATCCCTGCATTTGATAGTGCTTCATGGGCTGCTAACTGCACTGTTCTTAATTTCGTTGGATCATCAGGTTGTTCAGTAATATTATCTACTTTTAAACAAAATCCAACAACTTCGACAGCTTCTGACATAGGAATTCCTACTCTTTTAAGCCCCTCTTCTGAAACAATGGCTATTGCTGAAGCTCCATCAGAAACTTTTGAACAATCAAAAACATTTAAATGATCTGTAAATGATCGAGGATTGGGCTCTGTTAAACCTACAGCAATCAAATCACCCGATTTATTTTCAAATTCCTGAGCAGTAGGGCACAAGCGTGCATTCTCTATTGCATTTTTATACCAGGTAGCTAATCCTTTGCGTGCTTTTTCTCTTCCATATTTTTCGAAATAGGCACCAGCACGATCACTAAATTGCCCTGGGAAGAAATAAGCATGACCTTCTTTTCTTCTATTAAACCAACCAGCACCCGCCAAAATATCCGCTCCATATATGGCTTTTACTGAGTTTTGAACTTCAACACCCAGACTCAATACTACATCAGCGGATTCTGATAATACTGATTTAATACCCGTTATTAAAGATAATCCACCTGAAGCACAGGCACCTTCAACTCTTAACGAAGGTTTATTTCTTAGTCCTTCATCAATCATGGGCATAAACGCTCCCAAATGTGCTTGTTTTACAAAACGGCTGGCCATAAAATTACCTACAACACCTTCATCGACATTTTTGGCTCCTCCAATCATTTTCAAAGTTCCCTGTCCTGCCTCCTGAATATAATGTTCTATTCCTGGTCGTGGCTTTTTAGGATGGAATTCTTTTCTTCCTGTTCCTAATGATATGGTATTATATCCGGCCGTCATATATACTTTTCGTTTCATCATTTCAAATTTTTAGTTCAAAAAAATATTAATTTAAATAGTTATTGATAGGTCCATAAGCATGGAAAAATCCAGTAAGCATAACTGTATTCACATGATCTTCTTTATCAGTGACTTTATCGGACACTAATTTTAAACCGATATTTTTAGAGTTTATAACATAATCCTTCGTTAGTTTTGAACCGAGTGTATTCATTGCTTTTAATTCATTGAAATATTCGGTTAAAACTTTATCTTTTCCTTTATTTCCAATAACCGCTTTCCATGGTTGGTATGAGGATGGGAGAGTGCCTAGCATTTTATCAATTTTTTCCTGGAAAGTATCAATCTTAATGTAATCTTTCTTTTCAGGATCATATACTGCAACAACTCGTCCTTTTTCATATAATAATATTCCAGGTTTTTGTGATCCATCAGAATTTTGTCCACCTTTTACATCAAGCGAAATAAGCTTATCAATTAAATCGCTATGCAGCTCGTTATCATTTAAACGAGGTTTCATAACGATCATAATTTTCTGGCAAACATCCAGTCCAACATAGTCCATTAATTGGAAAATACCCATAGGCCTTATCATGAAATCCTGTGTAATTTTGTTAACGGCATAAACTGCTTCAACAAACGACATATCGTTCATTAAGCTATTAGCTTGCTTAATTCCAAAAATAATATCCCTCATAAAGTGGCCATTACCAATAAATCCCGCTTTATCGTTTGAAGGAACAATTACTTTACGTAAATTTTTAGCATATTCAAGAGCAAAATCAACTACTTCTTTTTTGGTATTTTCTGTAACAATTAACTCAACCAGTTTTTGAACTGCAGGTGGATTATAAAAATGGAATCCTAAAATTTTACCTTTAATATTAGCATTTGTATCTAGTTCGTTAATTGGAACCGACGAAGTATTTGTAAAGAACCAGGGATCATTTTTATTATTTGCAAGTATTTGTTTAATCAGCTTAACTTTTAATTCAGAATTCTCTATAATAGCTTCAAAAATTAATCCTGAATTATAAGCAGATTCAACACTTGTGCTCGTATGTACAATTTTTAGAACATCATCAATATATTGATCAATGATTTCGCCATTTTCAATTAAATCTGCATGGTCTTTATATATCGTTCGTAATTGAACCATTTTCTTTTCTGCTAATTTTTGCACCTGAGCTTTAAGGTAGCCGTAAAGGCCGGTAAGTGCTGCAGGAGAAACATCTATAGCATTTAAAGCAAAAGTCTTAGAACGGTTTTCGGGTTTAAGTTGTAGTTCGGCCATTTCAATCGCTGTAAGCAACAGAATGCCAGAACCCATTTTGCCCGCAGCACCGAGTACTGATACATTTTGTAGTTTTTCTTCGTAATTCATAGAGTTTATTGTTTATAATTATTATTTCCAATTTGGTTTTCGTTTTTCAAGAAAAGCTTTCATTCCTTCAGGACCATCGCTTTCGAAAAGACCTGAGAATTCATCACTTTCAATGTCGTATCCTATATTTAATTCAGATTGATAGCCTTTACGGACAACCTTTTTAAGAGTTTGAATTGCATTAGGACCTTGACTTGCTATTTTTTGAGCAATTTTCATTGTTTCATTTATCAACTCAGCAGCATCGACAACTTTTTGTACAATGCCCATTCTTAATGCTTCCTGAGCATCTATCATTTGTCCGGTTAACTGAAGAAATAGGGTGTTCCCTAATCCAGCTAAACGTGCTAATCGCTGTGTGCCTCCATATCCGGGAATAAGACCTAAACTAACTTCAGGTAATCCGAACTTCGCAAAGTTGTTTGATATCCTAAAATCACATGCCAATGCTAATTCGCAACCACCACCAAGAGCATAACCATTTACCGCGGCAATTACGGGAATATTCATGTTTTCTAATCGCATAAAAGTATTCTGACCTGTTTTAGAAAACGCAGAAGCTTCTTTTTTATTCATATTTTGCATTTCTGCAATATCGGCACCTGCAATAAAAGCTTTTCCATCTCCGGTAATAATCAGAGCTTTAATTGCCTTATCATTTGAAATAGAATCGAGGTACTCATTAAATTCTTTAAAAAAAAGACTATTTAAAGCATTTAATGCTTCGGGTCTTGAAATTGTAAGTATTGCAATTTCACCTTCTTGTTTTGTTTTTAGGGTTGAATAACTCATAAGATATATCTTTTTATCTGTTTTGTTTTGATTTTGTAATAGTTATGGTTAGTTCTCATTGTAATATTTACTCTTATATTTTTAGATAATTAAATATATATAAAGAAGCATACAAGATAAAAAAATGTTTTGACTATTAATAAATAATGAATAAAAAAAGCGAGATGAAATGTCTCGCTTTAAATGCAATAGTATAAAACTAATTTTTTTCTGTTAGATATTTATAAACATAACCATAGAATTCTGCCGTTTCCCTAATATTTGTAATCCAGCCAACAGATCCATAGTGTCCAGCGTTTTTTGCTACATTTAATAAGATTGGATTTTTCTGTGCTGTTCTATTTTGTAGTTTAGCTACAAATTTATATGAATGGAATGGAGGAACCCTTTCATCATTTTCTGATGTTAAAACTAACATTGCTGGATAATTAATATCTTCTTTAATATTATGTAACGGTGAATAACTTAACAGATTAATAAAATCGGTAGAATCTTCAACGGTTCCGTATTCATCAATATTTACATTACCTACCGTAAATAGTTCTTTTCTAATCATATCAAAAACGCCTACAATTGGTACTATTAATCTAAATAAATCAGGTCGCTGAATTGCTGATGCAGTTACAGTTAGACCTCCCGGAGAGCTCCCTGTTGCTGCTAGTTTACTCGGGTTAGTATATTTATTTTCAATTAAATATTCAGCAGCCGAAATAAAATCATCAAATGAATTTTGCTTATTTCTTCTTTTCCCTTGTAAATACCAATCATAACCTTTATCTCCTCCACCTCTAATATTTGCATAAGCAATAATTCCTCCCTTATTTACAAAATATACCATTCCGGGATCATAATGAGGTTGAACAATTGCACCATATCCACCATATGCTTTAAGAATTGTAGGATTGTTTCCATTTAGTTCTAAATCTTTATGATGTAAAATAAACATGGGAACTAGAATACTATCTTCTGAATAGTATTCAACCTCTTCAGTAACAATATTTTCGAAGTCAAATGTTACGCTTGTATGCTGAAGTAATGTTCTCTTGTAATCAATAGTATTAAATTTAAATCCAACCGGAGGTAAAGTATATGCGCTCATATAGAATAAGAGTTCAGTGTCATCCATATTCCCACTGAATCCTCTAACAGAATGTCCAACAGGTAATTCAAGTGAGTAAAGCACATTTCCAGAATAATCATATACTGTAATAATTGGTCGCTGGTTATATTGATATATTGCGATTATTTTCTCATTTAAAGGTTTAACTTCTAACAGAACTGCTTTTTCATACTCAGGAATTATAGTTTTTAAACTATATGGATTCTGTGGATCAATTTCAACAACATATCCAGTATTGGAGTTTAATAGTGTATATGCAATAAGTTTTCCATTTCTGCTTTCAATTATATCAATATCTTCTTTTAAATTCATTAATAAGGGCTTGATCGCCGGGTTCTGAGATTCATAATCAATATAGAAAATATTTGATTTTCCATCTTTTTTATTTCTCTCGGTAAGAATAAAAAAGCGTTCATTAGATGTTATTGTAATATTGAATTGGATTTGTGGGTTATTTCTTTTAAATATTAATTGATCTTCGCTTTGATCAGTTCTTAACTCATGATAAAAAATTTCTTCTCCCATGGTAGGTGAGAATTTATCATTACGAGGATATTTTGAGTAAAAGAAACCATTACCCTTCCATGCAATGTTAGAGAATTTAACATCAACTAAATGATCAACTAAATGATCCCTGTTATCAAGATTAACAACCTTAATTTCTACCCAATCGCTTCCGTTTCGACTATACTGATAAGCTAAATACTTAGAATCTTTTGAAACTGAAAACCCTTCTATTTCAATTTGATCTTTAGAAGAAATATAGTTTGGGTCTACCAATAACTCAGAATTTAAGTTCAAATTCTGTTTATAAAAAAGAGCAGGCAAACTAACATTGTTATAGTAAGCATATGAAAAATAATATTTCCCTTTTTTTACCGGACTTGTGTATTCTGTATAAGCGTATTTATCGATTGCATTGAATGCATTATTTTTTATTGAAGCCCAATGCAATTCCTTTTTAGATATTTCATTTTGGGCATTTATCCATTGTATTAATTCGGGATCTTCAATATTTTCCATCCATCTATACTCATCCCTAATGATATACTCATTAAAGAAAGTATCAGTAACCGTAATTTGCTTAGCTTTTGGATATTCAAATTCTTGAGCTAATGTCAACTTTACAAAAAGCAAAGGAAGTATTACAATTTTTCGCATAGTTTTTTTATTAGGAATGTGAAAATAAAAAATAAAGTTGATATTATCACTGATTATATATTTCAATTTATTTATGCATTAGTATAAAATAAAAATCAAATAAAAAAGCCGCCAATATATGGCGGCTTATATTTAGACGAAGAACTAATTATTCTTCCTTTTTATCGTTTTTTTTATCTTCTTTATTCGATTGTTTAGCAGGTTTTATTTCTTCTATATCAGAAATATTTGTTTTAGCTTTTTTCTCTTCTTTCTTTGTACCTTTTAAATAATCTGGTAATTCCATACCTGCCATTTTAAATAACTCTTCAAATGGAGGAATTGAGCCCAACATGCCGGATAAGAAATTAGCTGAGGTAGGTGAGTTCCCGTCTTTACCTCCGCTCATATTATCCCAAACTGTGATCTTATCAATTTTAAGATTTTTTATTGCTTCAACTTGTGTTTTAACCAATTCAGGAAGTTTGTCAGCAATCATCATCATAACAGCACTCTGAGAATCACCTCCGGTAGCTTTAACCAATTTTTCGAAACCTTCTGCTTGTTTACTTAAGATTTCGAAAATACCTTTACCTTCTGCAGCCATTTTCATAAAGATAGCATCAGCATCTCCTTTTGCATGTCGTCGGGTTTGTTCTGCAATTGCTTCTGCTGCTATTTCTACTTTTTCTTTGTCAATTTGGGCAGGAACAACAATATTGGCTGTTTGAGTTGCTTTGTCTCTTTGAGCACGAATTTCTTCAGCTTTACGTTCTGCGGCATAAGCTTCTTCTAGTGCTTTAGCCTGACTAACTTTTTCGGCAGCAACAGCTTTACGTTCTGCTTCTGCTTCTTTTTCACGACGTGTGGCATCTGAATTTGCAATAGTTATTTTTGCATTATTTTCACCTTCAACAGCTGTAGCATCTGCTGCAGCAACATTAACACGTTGATCCTGTAATGCATGTGCTTCCCCAATTGCTCCATCACGGTTTTTCTCAGCTACGGTTTTCTTAGCATCGTTGATAGCTTTTGCAGCTGCTTCTTTACCTAAAGCCTCAATATAACCTGATTCATCATTAATATCTGTTACGTTTACGTTAATCAGTTTTAAACCGATTTTTTTCAATTCAGCTTCTACGTTTGAAGAAACAGCTGCCAGAAATTTATCCCGATTACTATTAATCTCTTCAATATCCATCGTAGCAACTACTAAACGTAATTGTCCAAAAATAATATCCTTCGCTAAATTACTAATATCTTGTTGTGTTAATCCTAATAAGCGTTCAGCTGCATTAGTCATAATACCAGGCTCGGTTGAAACTCCTACAGTAAAACGCGAAGGTACATCAACACGGATATTTTGTTTACTTAATGCACTTGTCAGATTAATCTCGATTGAAAAAGGAGTAAGGTCCAAATATGAATAATCCTGAATAACAGGCCAGATAAATGCAGCACCTCCATGAATACACTTTGCTGAACGTGATTCTGTATCGATACCTTTACCAACTTTACCATAAATTACTAAAATCCTGTCTGAAGGGCATCTTCTATATCTCCTGAAAAAAGAAACAATAAGGATAAACACAAAAATGATTGCCGCTACTACAAGTAAAACAATGTATTGTCCCATAATCTTAATTTAAATATTTATTATTAATTGTAATTTGTTATTTCCCACTTGGTTTAACAACCAGTATTTCCTTATTCAAAATCTCAATAACTTCGATAACAGCTCCTGTTTTAATATCTTCATCAAAATCTGTCATTGCATCAAGAGTCTGAAGTCCTTGAACTTTTATTTGTACTTGTCCCATACCACCTCGTTTAGCAGGAATAGTTAAATAAACACTTCCTACTTTTCCGACAGCGTTTTTTAGACTTAAAGTACCATTATCTGTCAGTTTACCCATAAAGTAAATAATACCGGCCATTATGGTCATCATAATTAAACCTGCAACAGTAGAAATCAGTACTGATATCCAAATTTCTAAACCCCCATCTAAACAAGCTATACCTGTCCAACCAAAAATGGTAAAGAACGCGATGAGATTTTTAAGGGTAATAAATTGAAAATCGATCCCCTGATCGCTTTCAATTGAAACATCCGAGTCACCTTCAGCTTCAATATCATCCACATCGCCACCAAAAAAGGTAAGAAAAATCTGAATAATAAATAAAACTGAAAACGGAATTGCAATGCACCAATAAATTTTCTCAATAAGCATTAGTGATTGCCATGATTCTGAAATAGTTAATAACATAGTGTGTAAATTTGATTTTATTGATCCAAAGTAAGACTTTTTGTCGAGAATTCAAGACCAATAGGAGTTAATAATTGTTAATTTTTTTAGCAACTGCTTATCATAATAAATATTTTAGATATAGTCTCCGAATACTCTTTTAACTGTTTAATTGAATTTGAGTCTTTTTTATTGCTGAAACTCCATTAATTCAATCGGAGCACCATTGTGCTTTATCATCGCTACTTTAATACCATCCATTGGAAAATTAGGCTCGCCTATTAACTCTAATCCTTTTATAGCTTTGTTTAAATCAGGAACAACAAAAGCAATATGAGGAACTGTTTTAATCAGTTCGTCTAAAGGACAATCATCTTCAAATCGCATAAATTCGATTCCAAAAGGACTTGTATCAAATCCCTTTACATAAAACCTTAAATGAGGAATGTATCTTTCACCGGGAATTGGATCTTTTACTGGAATACCAATATGATGGTATTTCCATCCCCATTCTTCTGTTGCTAAAGGCATTTCATGTTCTTTTCGCAAATAATCCATTTTCTATATATTATGTAATTAATTTTCTATACTCTTTTTCGAGCAACTCTCTATGAATCGCTTTCCCATGAGCAGGAAGAAATAGTTTGCAGTTAGTTTGCAACAATTTCTTCCACGATTCTATTAATTCATATTTATCATCAGCAAATGGAGGCATAATTTTATTTGTAAATACACGAAAAAGAGTATCACCAACTATAGCAATTTCATCATCGATAATAATGCTTATTGAACCAATGGTATGTCCCGGAGTTTCTATTATTCTCAAGCCATCAATGTCCTCCAGAACAACTGATTCATCAAATTTAATGTCTGCAACAAGGGGCTCGTACTCACCAATCCATGAAGCAAATTTATTCCCCATGGCGGATATAAAGTTTGTAATTGTATTTGTGCCTTCGGGTAAAGTAGTGAAACCATTTTCTAAAGAGTCACATTCTTTTTTATGCACAAGTACTCTAGGTGAAAATCTTTGTTGAACCATCCTTGCATTTTGAGAATGATCATAATGAGTGTGACTCAAAATTAAATAATCAAGTTTTTTCTTCGTATCAAGTTTTGATTCTAAACATGAATTTAATTTATTTGAATGGCGTTTTTGTCCTGTATCTACCAAAATGAATTTATTTTGGATTTCAATAAAATAGCAATTTGTTATTCCTATTTTAAACAAAATTATTTTAGTATTACAATTTGTTTTCCAGACAAACATTTCAATTCAACGTTAAGCGATTATTAACTAACCTTTCCTGATAGGATTGAATAATTCCTTTTAGCTTTTTCTCGTATTTCAACATTAATAATGAGTCATTTATCATATTATTTTGAAGTAAACTATCCTTATCAATATCATAAAAAGCAACACTTTTATTTCCATTAAACTGTAATAAAAAATGATCTTCAATAAGTTGAAAAATCCCATTGATATAATTCACTGTAAAATGATTCTCTTTTTCTTCAAAAAGGCTGTTCCCAAAACATATAATCGAATCATTAATTCCAATATAATTTATAATAGTGGGGAACAAATCTGCCTGCTGAGCAATAATGCTTGATTTTCCCTTGAAAGATGAATCTGAAGGATGAAATAAAATTATTGGAATTGCATAATTACCAAGTTGATTATTATAATAATAACTTTCAGCTTGTGCCGTATGATCAGCAGTTATAATAAATAAGGTGTTATTATACCAATCTGCTTTTTTAGCGGTTTCGAAAAACTTTTTTAATGAGTAGTCAGTGTATCCTATGCTTTCATGAATATTTAAAGTTCCAATGGGAAACTTTCCTTTATATTTTTCAGGTATTTCGTATGGATGATGAGACGTTAATGTAAAAACAGATGTAAAAAAAGGCTCTTTGAATTCTGATAACTTAGTACTGAAATATTGAAGATATTCTTCATCGTAAATACCCCAGTTTCCATCATAATCTTTATCTGTAGGATATTCATTTTTACCATAATATTTATGGAATCCTGCAATTTTCACAAATTTATCAAACCCCATTGTTCCATTTTTCCCTCCATGAAAAAATGAAGTATGATATCCCAATTTATCTAGTTCTGTTGCAATAGAATTGATCTTATTGGAAGAATATTTTGAAGTAATATAAGTTTCATCAGTAAGTGCAGGCAAACCTGCCATTATTGAAGGTAGCGCTTCCATTGATCTTTTACCATTTGCAAATGCTCGTGTAAAAACCAAACTATTTTCAATTAATGAATCTAAAAAAGGGGTATATCCCGAACGATTATTTAAAGTCCCAATGTATTCTCTTGAAAAGCTTTCCAGTATTATAATAACAATATTGTCTTTTTTGATATCATCATGTTTGTAATTAATAATTGGAGAGTATACAGAGTCCAGATCATCTTTAGAATAATATTTTGAAGGCTTAACAGATTTTGTTCCCAAAGATTTAAGAATTGTAAAAGGAGTATTTAAAACTAAAGGAATGTCTTTTGCCGAAGTGTATTCTGCTGCATGTATTACCCGTAATGGTTTTAATTGAAATCCTCCGCGTCCAAAAACAAGTCCAATACTCATTAAAAGCACAAAAACTCCTGATTGTTTTAAGATTCCAATAAAATTAAAATTGTCTTTTGGGATTTTGCTACTATTTATCTTAGGATACAATTTATAAAGTCCGAAACTTAAAGCCACCCAAATAATTATTAGATACCAATAATCTTTAATAAATGCAGGAAGTAAAGTGATGAAATCTTCTCCAAGCCATTCCGATGAAAAAATGTCTGCAGTAAGTCTTTTATGCTCGAAATCAAAGAATTTAGTGTCGACAAAATTAAGCGCCAGCAAACTGCTATTAATAATCAAAAATAGCAATATCAATATTCTTTGATAAGACTTATTATTTTTATAGTTACCGGGAATCAGACTTAATACAATAAAAATCAAATTAAAATAATACAATGCGGATATATCGAAACGAATTCCGAAAAACATGATTTTTATCAATTCAGTAGTGTTTATTGACTCAAAATAACTAACATTAAATAAATAAAAGAGGAATCGTGATAAACAAAAGAGGAGAATTAATACTGAAGAACGGTACAAAAATATTTTAATATGATAAAAGTAGTTCTTCATTATTTGAATATATTTTTAGAAGTCGCTATTTCTCCAATTTTGTAAAAGTATACACAACTTATGTAATCCCCAAATGTATGATTAATGTCATATATCTGCAATTCGAATAAAATACGCGTATAAAAAATTGATTAACAGTACTATATTTTATATCTTGGTGTCTTGTTCGAAAAATATCCCTGAAATTATTTTATATGTTAAAGAACAATACTTTAAAGCATAAATTTTGAGTTGAAATAATTAGTCTGTTAGCGTGATTATAAATACTTTTGCAAAAAAAATATTAAGTTTATGAAACCTTCACATATTGAACACATTGGAATTGCTGTAAAAAATATCGACGAATCAATAAAATATTATCAGGAGGTATTGGGTCTTGAATGTTATAATATTGAGGAAGTTAAAGATCAAAAAGTTAAAACTGCCTTTTTTAAAGTTGGTGATACTAAGATTGAATTGCTGGAATCAACTGATCCTGAAGGACCAATTGGTAAATTTATTGAGAAAAAAGGTGAAGGAATCCATCACATTGCTTTTGCTGTTAAAAATATTGAAGATACCTTAAAACATGCTGAAGAAAAAGGAGTTCAACTTATTGATAAAACTTCGAGAAAAGGTGCGGAAGGCCTGGATATTGCATTTTTACATCCCAAATCAACATTTGGGGTATTAACTGAATTGTGCGAAAATAAAAACGAATAGAAACTACGAAATATAATTTCTAATTAACGAAATGAGTAAACAAGATAAAATTAAGCAATTAATTGACTTAAGAGTCGAAGCCAAATTGGGTGGTGGCGAAAAGAAAATTGAAGCACAACACAAAAAGGGTAAAATGACTGCCCGTGAACGTATTGAAATTCTTTTGGACGAAGGAAGTTTTGAAGAATACGATATGTTTGTTACACACAGATGTACAAATTTTGGCATGGAGAAAACTAAAGTTCTCGGTGACGGTGTCGTAACTGGTACCGGTACAATTGATGGGAGGGTAGTTTTTGTATATGCTCAGGATTTTACCGTTTTTGGAGGGTCTTTATCGGAGCCTTTTGCAAAGAAAATTTGCAAAGTAATGGATATGGCTATGAAAGTTGGAGCTCCTATTATTGGTATTAATGACAGTGGTGGAGCACGTATTCAGGAAGGTGTAACTAGTTTAGCAGGTTATGCTGATATTTTCCAACGAAATATTATGGCTTCAGGAGTAATCCCTCAAATTTCAGCTATTTTTGGTCCTTGTGCAGGCGGTGCAGTATATTCTCCTGCATTGACCGATTTTGTTATGATGACAGAAAATACCAGTTACATGTTTGTAACCGGACCTAAGGTCGTAAAAACTGTTACGGGAGAAGATATTTCTACTGAAGATTTGGGTGGTGCACATGTTCATTCTACAAAATCTGGTGTTTCACATTTTATGCTTGAGGACGAAGAAGAAGGATTATTATTAATCAGAAAACTTTTAAGTTACCTTCCTCAAAACAATTTAGAGGAACCACCTTCAGTTGATTGTAACGATCCAATTGATCGTTTAGATGATGCTTTAAATATGATTATTCCTGAGAACCCAAATCAGCCTTATGATATTAAAGATATTATTTATTCGATGGTTGATTACAATGAGTTTTTAGAAGTACATAGAAACTATGCTAAGAATATAGTTGTAGGATTTGCAAAATTTGATGGTATCCCTGTTGGAATTGTAGCCAACCAACCTAACTTTCTTGCTGGAGTTTTAGATATAGATGCTTCACGAAAAGCTGCTCGTTTTGTTCGTTTTTGCGATGCTTTTAATATTTCTATCTTAACTCTGGTTGATGTGCCTGGTTTCTTACCTGGTAGTAGTCAGGAATATGGTGGAATTATTACTCATGGTGCAAAATTGATGTTTGCATACGGAGAAGCTACTGTACCTAAAGTAACAGTGACTCTCAGAAAATCATATGGTGGCGCTCACGATGTTATGAGTTCCAAACAACTTCGCGGTGATATTAACTACGCATGGCCATCAGCAGAAATTGCTGTTATGGGAGCAGCAGGAGCAGTGGAAGTATTATATGGTCGGGAATTAAGCGAGATTGAAGATCCAACGGAAAGAGCTAAGTTTATTGCAGAAAAAGAAGCTGAGTATAAAGAGAAATTTGCTAATCCATATCAAGCAGCAAGCTTAGGATATATTGATGACATCATCGAACCACGAAACTCAAGGTTCAGAATTATAAGAGCTTTTGAAATGCTTCAGACTAAGAAGGATACCAATCCACCTAAGAAACATTCAAATATTCCTTTGTAAAATAAATAATTATGAATTTAATTATAGCTGATAAAGTTATTGATTTTTCGAGTATAGGCGGATCAGGGTTAACTATTGCCATAGTTGGTTGGTTAATTGTTTTTGCTGCATTGTTGTTATTGGTAATCATATTTACACAAGTACCAAAACTTATTTATTACAATTCAAGGAAAAAGCTAAAACAAAAAACGAAGCAATCTAGTGTAACTGATGATGATTTGCTCGTTACTGGGGATGTTAGTGCAGCAATTTCCATGGCACTATATTTATTCTTTGACGAGTTGCACGACGAAGAAAGCAATGTAATAACAATTCAACGTGTGAGAAAGGTATATTCTCCATGGAGTTCAAAAATTTATGGATTAAGAGTTTGGCCAAGAAATTAATTATTATAAGATGAAAAAATTCAAATTTACAATACGAGGTAACGAATACGAAGTTGAAATTAAAGATATCGATGGAGACATTGCAAATATCGAAGTAAATGGAACTTCTTATGAGGTTGGTATTCAGCAAGAAAAAGTCAAAACTTCAAAAACACCTACCTTAGTTCGTCCAAATGTTCCGGTCGATCGTAAAGACAGTAAGATCAAAAAGACTGTTAGCAGTAGAGCTTATTCATTAAAAGCACCTCTCCCTGGAAGTATCTTTAAGATCCTGAAAAACGAAGGCGACGAAGTGAAAAAAGGCGAAACGATCATGATTATGGAAGCCATGAAAATGGAAAATAATATCCAATCGGAGAAAGAAGGAAAAATTATTAGTATGAAGGTCAAAGTGGGTGATTCAGTGCTTCAGAATGATGTATTAGCAGAAATAGAATAATTTTTTATGAAGAAAATAAATAGTATGAAAAAGCTAGGCTTAATTATTTTTGCAATTTTATTTTTCCTTGCAAATTATGCTAATGCTGCTAACAATGATCCAATTAATTCATTGACAAAAAACAAATGGATTAATAAATCAGATGGATATAAAGTTAGTGTCGATTCAGATAGAACTGTAGAAAGATACAAAGCCCTTAAATTTGAAGATAATAGAAGTTTTGTATTCGATTCAGTAAAAACAAAATATACAGGCGAATGGAAACTGATAGGTGAAAGTATTTATCTTGAGTTTCATGATTCCAATATTAAAACCAAAACAGCTAAAATAGAAAACAAAAAACTGGTTGTTGGAAAAGATTCATATAAATCCTATTCCGGAGCTGTTGCAGGATTATTTAATTTCTATGAGTTTACTGGTGTTCCAAATGCAACATGGGGCCATATGATTATGGTTATAGTTGGTATCTTTTTCATTTTCTTGGCAATTCGATACGAATATGAACCTTTGTTGTTAATACCTATTGGTTTTGGAATTATTATTGGTAATATTCCGTTTTTTCAGGGCATTGGATTCAATTTGCAATTAGGGATTTACGAAGAGGGCAGCGTACTGAACTACTTATATTATGGTGTGCGTAAGGGGATTTATCCTCCGCTTATATTCTTAGGCATCGGTGCAATGACT
The DNA here is from genome assembly GCA_003446015.1 of Bacteroidales bacterium. GTDB lineage: Bacteria > Bacteroidota > Bacteroidia > Bacteroidales > UBA12077 > UBA12077. Next base: position 41,094 of record DMBU01000057.1, read on the forward strand.
GATTTCTCATCTTTAATTTCTAATCCTAAATTAATGATTCTTGGAGCAGCAGCACAGCTAGGAATTTTCTTAACATTTCTTGGAGCATTAGTATTAGGATTTAATCCGGCAGAAGCTGGTGCAATAGGTATTATTGGTGGTGCTGATGGACCAACTGCTATTTTCTTATCTTCGAAATTAGCTCCACATCTTATTGGTCCGATTGCCATTGCAGCTTATTCATATATGGCCCTGGTTCCAATTATTCAGCCTCCATTTATGAGATTGCTTACAACAAAGAAAGAACGATTAATTAGAATGAAACCTCCTCGTTCTGTTTCTAAACTGGAAAAAATCATGTTCCCTATTGTAGGTTTATTACTTACGGCTTATATTTCTCCAAGTGCGCTACCTTTATTGGGAATGTTATTTTTTGGAAATCTTTTAAAAGAATCTACCGTAACTAAACGATTAGCCGACACAGCAAGAAATGCTTTAATTGATATTGTAACCATCTTATTAGGTTTAACAGTTGGAGCATCAACACAAGCAGATGTTTTCTTAACACCTCAATCTATGTGGATTTTTGGCTTAGGAGCTTTATCTTTTATTATTGCAACTTGTGGTGGATTATTATTTGCTAAATTAATGAATGTTTTTCTGAAGGGTGATAATAAGATTAATCCTTTGATCGGTGCAGCCGGTGTTTCAGCAGTTCCTGATAGTGCAAGGGTTGCTCAAATCGAAGGATTAAAGGCTGATCCTACAAACCACTTGTTAATGCACGCAATGGCACCAAATGTTTCTGGTGTAATTGGTTCTGCAGTAGCAGCTGGTATTTTGTTGAGTTTTTTAATGTAAAAAACGATTAAAATATTTCTGGGGGTCAGCAAAAACTGACCCTTTTTTATACAATAGAATTAAATCTTAGTGAATTTTTAATTGAAGCTTTTAAAACTGTTTTCGATTAGTATATTTGTATTTTAATGAATAACAACTCTAAAAATAAACACGAATGAGTAATAAAATTGCTACCGCTGGTAATACAGGTAAAAAAGTCCGCTCTGATTGTTTTGTAACACTTGAGCTAAAGGATTCGGGAGGAATTCAAATAGACCAAAAAAGTAAAGTCGAAGTGATGTACGGTAAAGCAAATATCGAATTATGTAAAGATATTCTTTCATTTTTCGGAATTGAAAATGCTTTACTTACTTTAGAAGATAAAGGAGCTGTGCCATTAGTTATTGCTGCACGTATAGAAGCTGTAATAAAACAATTAATTGATACAGACAAAGAATATCTTTTAGAATTTATTGAAGAAAATAATTATACTTCAGAAAAAGAACAATTTCGTTTTTCAAGATTGTACCTGCCCGGGAATTCTCCAAGTATGATGTTGAATGCCGGAATACATGATCCTAATGGAATTATTCTCGACCTTGAAGATTCTGTTGCATTTACCAAAAAGAAGGAAGCACAGCTTTTGGTTCGCAATGCATTACGTGGAATTGATTTTTATGGTGCTGAGCGTATGGTGCGTATTAATCAGTTTCCCAAAGGTCTTGAAGATCTTAAATATCTTATTCCTCATAATGTTCATATGTTGTTGGTTCCTAAATGTGAAGGAGCAGATCAAATAAAACAACTGGAAGAAAAAATAGAAAAAATTAAATCAGAGCATAAAATTACAAGACCCTTATTATTAATGCCAATAATTGAAAGCGCATTGGGAGTTGAAAAAGCATTTGAAATTGCTACTGCATCAGAAAATGTTGTTGCCATGGCAATAGGTTTAGAAGATTATACTGCTGATTTGGGTGCACGCAGAACCAACGAAGCTGTGGAGTCTTTTTATGCTCGAACAAGAATGGTAAATGCATGTAAAGCAGCACATATCCAGGCAATCGATTCTGTATTTTCGGATGTCGGCGATATGGATGCCCTTCGCGAAAATGTGAAAGTTTCAAAGGGTCTGGGGTTTGAAGGAATGGGATGTATTCATCCTCGACAAATTAAGGTTATACATGAAAGTTTTGCCCCTGAAGCCGATGAGATTGATAAAGCAAAGAAAATTGTTAATGCATTTATTGATGCAACTGAAAAGGGTTTGGGAGTTGTATCCTTAGGAACAAAGATGATTGATCCTCCTGTAGTAAAAAGAGCAGAAAAAACAATCCATCTGGCAACCAGTTTAGGTCTTATTTCCGAAAACTGGAGAGATGAATTTATAAATATTGCAGAATAATAACTCGACAAAATAACCCAAAATAAATTATAGTTTATGGGACAAAAATATTCAAACCTTGTAAAAAATGCTTTAGGAAGAATGGTTCCTACTGAAGTTAACGGACAAAAACAAGTTCCTTATCAGGGAATTGGAAAATATAAGCCGGAAGGTCGAAAGTACGGACCTAAAATTGCTTCATGCGCAGATTTCCCTGAAGATGGAAATAAACAAGTTGCTTCTTTAAAAGAGGCTTTAGTAAAAGCAGGCTTAAAAGATGGAATGACAATTTCCACTCATCATCATTTTCGTGATGGTGATTTGTTAGCCAATCAAATTTTTGATATTGCTAAAGAGCTGGGAGTAAAGGATCTTCGTTGGGTGCCTTCTGCATCTTTCCCTTGTCACGAACACTTAATTCAGTATCTTGAAGATGGAACAATTCATCATATTGAAGGAAGCATGAATGGTCCATTGGGAAGATTTGCTTCACATGGTAAAATGAAAGGTTTAGGAGTTTTACGTTCTCATGGAGGACGATATCAATCTATTCAGGATGGCGAAGTTCAAATTGATATTACAGTTATTGGAGCTGCATGTGCCGATCCATTTGGAAATGCAAACGGATTAAACGGCCATTCTGCAAGTGGTTTGCTTGGATTTGCATTAGCAGATTCTCAATATGCCGATAAGGTTATCGTAGTCACCGACAATATGGTTCCATTTCCTTGCAGTCCATGGCAAATTCAGGGAAACTATGTTGATTATACAGTTTTAGTTGATCAGGTTGGAATACCAGAAAAAATAGTTTCCGGAACAACTCAAATTACGAAAAGTCCTGATCGCTTATTACTTGCAGAAATGACTGCTCAGTTTTGTTTAGAGGCAGGAATTATTAAAGATGGCTTTTCTTTCCAATCTGGTGCAGGTGGAACTTCACTGGCTGTTGGCGATTATTTTGCAAAGATCATGCGCGAGAAAAATATTAAAGCTCGTTTCGCACGTGGTGGAAGCAATAAGTATTTGGTTGATATGCTAAATGAGGGTTTGATCGAATACATACTCGATGGACAAACATTCGATTTAGATGGTGTAAAATCAATGGCTCAAAATCCAAATCATGTTTGGACAAGTCCTTTTACAAGTTATAATTATCATGGTAAAGGCAATTTTGCAGGATTGGTTGACGTTGTAATTTTAGGTGCAACTGAAGTAGATGTAAATTTTAATGCTAATGTTGTTACCCATTCTGATGGCTTATTATTGCATGGAATAGGAGGGTGGCAAAATTGTTTATTTTCGAAAACTGTAATTTTACCTATACCTTTGTTTAGAGATCGTATACCAGTTATTTTGGATGAAGTAACCACATTATGCGGTCCGGGCGAGTTGATTGATGTAATTGTAACTGAACGTGGCATAGCCATTAATCCGTTACGAAAAGACTTAATTGATGCATTAAAAGATTCCAGTCTACCAATTAAAACTATTCAGGATTTGAAAGCAGAAGCCGAAAAAATTTGTGGTAAACCTGCTAAACCTGAATTTGACGAAGAGTTGGTTGCTGTTATTAAATGGGTTGATGGAACAATTATAGATTCTGTTAGAAAAGTTAAACCATAAAACGAAAGTTATGAAATATAAATGTAAAGTTTGTGGTCATATTTATGACCCTGAAGAAGGAGATCCAGACGGAGGAATTGCTCCGGGAACAGCTTTTGAAGATATTCCTGATAATTGGGTTTGTCCAATTTGCGGAGTATCAAAGTCAGATTACGAACCTTTAATATAAAACAGGGAGTCCTGATCAAGTTTGGTCAGGACTTTCTATAAAGTATTAGTTTATTTTAATGCTATCCCAGCTTGATTGAATGACTTTATCCAATAATTCATTGGTGAGTTCTATTTCTTCCATGAGAATCATTCTTGTGAAACATGAAACGTTTCCAAAAAACAAATTTATAATTAAGCTGACTGGAATATTACGCAATACGCCTAACTGAATTCCTGATTCTATAAAATCAATTGCAGATTGGTAATACCTTTGATTTATTTCTTTAATTTCTTTTCGAACTAAAGGCGAATTGGCATAATCTTCCAAAAACTCAAATTTCTTTGGATTTTCTATGTAAAAAGTAAAAAGGTTTTTCCAAATCAAATAAAACTTTTCTTTATAATTCAAGGCTTGATCAATATTTGAAACAATTGCATTCCCCATTTCCTTCTTTAGCTCATTATATAAGGTATCAATTAAATCTTCTTTATTTTTAAAGTGATGATAAATTGTACCTGCGGCAGTATTTGATTTTTTAATAATGTCTGAGATTGAGGTTGCATAAAATCCTAATTCAGAAATAAGTTCCAATGTTGTATCTAAAATTTGCTGTCGCTTACTCATATTAATAATTTTGCAATCGAATAAATATTTGTTATAAAGATATTGATTTCAACTAATTATGTGATAAAAAAAGCCTTTAGATTTTTCTAAAGGCTGAGATTTAATCTTATGATCAATTAATAGTTCAGTTTTTCGGCTAATTTTAAAGCTTCATAAGCACTCACAATACCTCCTGTTGAAGATAACTTTCCAAACTTTGATTTTTTTCTTTTTGAGTAATAATCATCACTGGGTAGAAAAATTTTTTCTTTTGAAAAATTAAGGCTGGAATTTAGTATAATTTCCTTCAACTCAACACAAGTCAGATTTGGGTAATAGGATAACACCAAAGCTGCAACACCTGATACTACAGGAGCAGAGAAGCTGGTTCCATCACCAATGTCGTACTTGCTTTCCGGGGCCAAAGATTCAATATCTACACCTGGAGCAAATATATCAACCATTGATTTTCCGTAATTAGTAAAAACGGCAGCAAACTCCATATCATTATTCATGGATGAAGCACCAACTGTAATCCAGTTTGAAGCAATTTTCTCTTTTGAAATCTTTTTTGTTGGATACTGTTTTACTTTATCAATATTAATAGCATCATTTCCTGCAGCATGTATTAAAAGCACACCTTTTTCTTCTGCATACAAGATTGCTTCGTCAACCAACTGCTTTTGTGGCGAAAGGTCTTTTCCGAAGCTCATATTAACAATTCTGGCACCATTATCTACTGCGTAGCGAATTGCTTTTGCAACATCCTTATCGCGCTCATCTCCGTTTGGAACAACCTTTAATGGCATAATTTGAACATTTTGAGCAATTCCGTTTATTCCAATGCCGTTATCTCTTTTAGCAGCTATAATTCCTGCCACAAAAGTGCCATGCGATGCTTCTGGTCCATAAACATTATTATTACCATACGATTCGGTTAAATTATTTTGATCATCACCAATAATATCTCTTGGCGAAAAATCAAGGTTTAAATGATAATCCACTTTTTCAGCACTGTAATCCTTCATCCCTTTTAGAATATCAGCACTAAAACCATTCATATATAAGTTTTTCAAGTAGTTAATATGAAAGTTTAGTGTGTCATTATCTGTACTTAAACTATCAAGATCATAAGCTTCAATTGTATCTTTCCCCAATACAGTTAAAATGGTATCGTATGAATAATAAAAGGTTTTTTCGAATGTTTCAATCTTGCTTTTATAACTTAGGGCATCATTTAAATTTTTAAAATACATTGTACGTGCTTGACTGAACAAATCGAATGTGTTTTTTTCAGAATCTGAAAGTGTTTTTGGCTCTATATTGCTATATTTTTCTTTGTATTGCTTGTATATTCTGGTTATCTCAAGGTTTTCATGACTAATATTTTCACCATTCGCATTTCCTAAAAAATTCCACCCATGAACATCATCAATGTATCCATTATGATCGTCGTCAGTTCCGTTATCTGGAATTTCATTTTTATTAACCCATATGTTATCCTTTAAATCTTCGTGTGTAATATCAATTCCCCCATCAATAACTGCAACTATAATGGTCGAAGGGTTTTTATCTTTTAAAATCTGTTCGTAAGCTCTGTCAATTTCAGCTCCATAGATTTGATCGGTAATTGGTGATTTGTTAAACCAATTATGATAAATATTAGATGTATCAGTTTGAGTAAATCCTTCAATTGCGGATATTACAATGGCAATTACAATTATTAATAATTTTTTCATCTGTTTATTTTTTATTTTTCAAAGGTCAGAACTTGCCTGACGGCAGTCTGGTGGAACCGCATGATTAAAAT
>DMBU01000161.1 GCA_003446015.1 Bacteroidales bacterium
ATGGCAAAGAGTTGCAGGATGAGCTTGATTTGGATTGGTACGATTACGGGGCTAGAATGTATGACCCGGCTTTGGGGAGATGGCATACGCTTGATCCCTTGGCTGAACAAGGTAGAAGGTGGAGTCCTTATACATATGCCTTTAACAATCCAATAAGGTTTATTGACCCTGATGGGAGATTTCCAATCGTTGGAATACTTGAAACTATAAATGCATTTTTAATATATCGAGCTTCCACTAATGAAAGCTCTGGAAGTATATTAAATACAATTAAGAATATTGATAAACCTACTAATAATTCTCAAGGTAAAGATTTAATCAAAATAGAGTTGAATGGGAGTGTGAGATCAAATAAATCACCTTTAGCTGGAAATTTTAAGATAGGAATAGCACAAAATGAAGATAAAGGAATTGGGTTTGTACTTTCAGGAAGTGCATCTGTGGAAAATGTTTTTTCAATCAAGGAAGAGTTTCGTTATTACCCTCGGAGTGAAGATGGTAATGGAGAATTTGTGAGTGAAACAACGACAAGTGATATTACATCACCGAATATTAGTGTTGATCCTAATGCTGATGTGGAAATTCCAATTGGCCCCGGAAGTGTGACAATTAATCCTGGTGGAATTTCCAGAATGTTTCAAGGGGTAAAAGATTTTTTTAATAGTGTAGCAAAAGAAAGATTTAATGAAATAACTAAAAAACATGAAAAGTATCAAGTTGGCACCAATGAATAAATTACTAATAACTATTATTTTATATAGTATATTAGTTTCTGCTTCAGAATTGTATTTTTATCTAGTAGAAAGTATTTTTAGGTTTGATGATATTAGTATTAATCTCTTTATAGTAAATAGTGTATTAGCAGCATTTTTTCTTGGACTTCTTCTAACTAATATTTCTATCTTAATAGATAAATCACCTAATAATATTTCTTATAAATATAATATAGTTATATTCTTTTTTCAAGTATTTCATCTTAAGTTTTATGGCTTTATTTTTGAGTTTTCAAGTGGTATAGAATTTATACCATACTTTTCAACTCACGAAGGTTATTTTTTTGGTTTACAGTATGATATTTGGAATAGGGTTTTTGTAATTTTTTTCAGTGAAGATCTAAGTAATTTTACCATAGGGGTAAATTTAGTTTCTATAATAGTATTATATATATATTATAAAAATTATCTAATAGTTAAGCATTCTAGAAGTTAAGCCTTTGTTCGTGCACATTTCCACTAGTTAGGTAAACAAGTGCAACGCGTGCCAATAACACGATAACAACATTTTATGCAAGCTATTAACTCCTAAGCTGAGTATTGAGATATTAACAATAAACTATTACGATGACTACAGTTTTGCCATACTAGAAGGTACTAATCCGAGCATCGTTTATGATGAAGTAATCACCACCCGAACCAAAGGTCTGGCTACCAGAAGCAAAGTAAAAGTGCTGGGAACAATCAATTGGATTACTACGGTAATGTATTACGACAAAAAAGCCCTTCCAATTTATGTTTACAATTACAACGATTATTTAAAAACCACAGAAACAGTAAAAAGCGATTTGGATTTTGTAGGAAAACTGCTTGAAACAACCTCAACACATAGTAAGGGTACGGCAATAATTAGCACCAAAGACAGCTATTATTACGATTATGCCGGACGATTGTTAAAACAAAAGCAACAGATAAATTCACAGACAGAAGAAGTCATAGCACAAAATTATTATGATGATTTAGGTCAGTTAATAGGAAAGGGAATTGGGGGAACGACCTTGCAAACCAGCTTGCAAACCATTGATTATACCTACAATATCCGAGGCTGGTTAAAAGGCATTAACGACGTAAATAATTTGGGAAGCGATTTGTTCAGCTTTAAACTCAATTACGATACCGCGGAAATAGGATCTACCAATGCATTGCAATACAATGGAAATATTTCAGAAACCATCTGGCGAACCGCAAATGATGTCAGCGACAATAAAACAAGAGCCTATGCTTATCAATACGATGCATTAAGCAGAATTACCGGCGCTGATTATGGCATAAAAACAACCACATCATTTAATTTAGCATCCGGATTTGATATGGGAGTAGGATTATACGATAAAAATGGGAATATTAAATCTCTATGGAGAGACAATATGTCTAATGTAAAAATAGATAACCTAACTTATACTTATGCCAACGGCGATGCAAGCAATAAACTCTTAAACGTTGAAGATAGTTCCGGAAGTCCGGAAGGTTTTAAGAATGGTGCCACCTTGGCCACAGAATATACCTACGATGGCAATGGTAATTTGAAAGAAGATAAAAACAAAGGGATTACAAACATTATCTACAATCATTTAAATTTACCCAGCCAAATTACTTTCGCAACTGGAAAAATTGAGTATTTTTACGATGCTAATGGAACTAAACAAAAGAAAAAAGTGACGGACGGAACTGTTATAACAACNNGATTATGGGGCGAGGTTTTATGATGCTAGTTTGGGACGTTTTCATACTATTGATCCGCTTGCTGAGAAATTTCCTTGGCAATCAACCTATGTATATGCTGATAATGATCCAATAAGGTTTGTTGATTATATGGGGATGAGTGCAGAGGAGCCTGACAACTGGATCACAGGATCGTTGTTTAGATTATTATCTGGTTCTTCTGGAGAAATCGATGCTCCTAAAGAAGTAGATATTCCTAATCAAACTCGCCAGGTGACAAAGGCAGTAAAGACAGTAGAAGATGGTGCAGAGGTTATGGAAGGAGCGGGTGATCTTATAGTGGAGGCAATTCCTTCCGCCTTGCAAACTTCAGCAACCGCATTGGAGGTATTATCATACACTGCAGCTATACCTACAGAAGGGGGCTCTTTGTTACTGCTGCCAGTTGCAAGAGTATTGGGTTCTGTTGGAGTGCTCGCTGAAGCTGTAAAGGATGGTATTGAAGGAAATTATGGAGATGCGATAACAAAAATAGGCGTTCACATCGCTTTTGGTACTACTAGTAAATCAATCCAAAAAACAGCACATATTGAGCATTGGGACACTGTATCAGAAGGTGTTGTGAATTTGGTTAATGATGTTGCTGCTCATATTGGGAGTTTCATTAGAAATGAGACTTCAACAAAAGTAAAGGAGAAAAAAAGCAAATGATGATCATAATTAATATTTTATTAGGCATAATACTAATGGGGGCAGGACTTTTAATATTTATACCTCAAATAAAAGAAATCTTTAATGAAGAGCCTGATAATTATGGATCAACTAGGCAGTTAGCAGTTTTAAGTTTTGCACTTATTTTACTTGGATTAGTAATAATAATAAGAGAACTCTTTTTTTAAGCTATACTTATGCAAATGGCGAAGTAAGCAACAAACTCTTAAAAGTTGAGGATAGTTCCGGAAGTACAGAAGGCTTTAAAAATGGCTCCAATCTGGCAACAGAATATAACTACGATGGCAATGGCAATATGCNNCCGCAAACTTAGCCCTAAAATATAAATACAACGGGAAAGAATTGCAAGACGATATAATTGGAATTAGTTCTTTGGATTTGTATGATTACGGGGCTAGGATGTATGATCCTGCTTTGGGGAGGTGGAATATTCCAGACCCACTTAGTCAATTCCATAGCCCATACAATTACGCAGGGAACAACCCAATAAGTATGACTGATCCAAGTGGAATGTGGGCATATGGAACTACATATAAAAATGGTTCTGATGGTTTTAATGAAATAATAGAAGAATTTGGGATTGGGACGAATTCTGCATCTACCAGTGGTGAAGATGCAGAAGGAGTATCTGAAAATAAAAAAAATACTTACACCACAAGCTTTACTTGGGAAAACGGTGGCCTTTTTGTTAGCGGCGATCATGCTGAAAAAGAAACACTTAATTTTTTATACGATTCATCTCATAAATTAGGTGTAGAAATGTCTGCATATATTGTTATGTCAGAAACAGGGGAAATTTTGTTTTTTATTAATGGTTGGTATAATAATCTGGCGGGTAAATCATCCGGCTATCCTTTACTACGAAATCCTTCCCAAGAGATTACTTATCTAGAAATAAACGGCAAAAAGTACATGGTGTTAGCTCAGGTTCATTCTCATACAACAATGGGGAGAGACGCATTCGAAGGGCCTACTCAAACTGATGCAAATGCTGCAACACAATTAAAAGTTCCGGTTTACACAATAGGATTCTCTCAAGTATCTCGTGTAAATCCAGATATTGCAGATTTAAGAAATATATTTTATGGTTTAAACCTTGAAAGAACAAAATATGTTTTCTTAGGAAATACCCTGAAAATTGCAAATACAGAAGATTTATTGAATGGGAATTTTTCTATTATTGTTAATCTTAAAAGCCATTAAAATGAGAAGCAAGTTAAAACTTATCCTACTGTTTATGATTTTTGTTTTATCGGGAACAATATTTTCTCAAAACAAAGCTATTTGTACCACTAAAAAGCCCCTGAACAAAATAGATAGTTTGATAATAAACACGATTATAAATTACAAAAAGGAAGTTGCAAAAAGTGATAAAAATTCATTAATAACAGTAAGTATAAGGGAAATAACAAAAGACAATACAAATATAACAATAAGTTATATTTTAAATGACTTTGACCTGAACTATTTTAAACCATCTTATATTTTTTATATTAATAATGAAACTTATGTACTAGTAGCAGCAGATTCTACTGTAATTAACAATTACAAAGGGGAAATTACTTTTATAAAGATAACACCTACTTTGGCTGAAAAGGCCAAAGATCATCTGAACAATTCACAGAAGGGATTGTACACATATTCTCCGTTATATTGGATAATTTCATATCATGATGGAAAGATTCAGATTACAAAAGACCTTTTAATTTTACCTCCGGGTTATTAACTCCTACAATGGACTCCTCCCGATTGCACGCGTTTTAGCTTCGCTGAGTTCGTAAACTCGATTCCGCCGGCGGGCGGACATGTGTAGCGCGTGCCAATTATCATAAACAGCTTTTTGCCACATCTAATAAATAGCTTATTTTTACAACGTAACAAGAACTAAACAAAAGAAAAAAGTGACCAACGGAACTGTTATAACAACAACCGATTATGCAGGCAATTACATCTATCAGAATAATATCTTGCAGATGATAAGCCAGCCCGAAGGTTATATAGAACCCAATTTTACATCGAGCGGAGTCGAGATGGATTATGTTTATCAGTATAAAGACCATCTAGGCAATATCCGACTAACCTATAAAGATGACCAGCTCTACGATACCGATTTTAATAATGGAAGCGTTTCTCCCTGGACACAAAGTGAAAATACCACCAGTAT
>DMBU01000023.1 GCA_003446015.1 Bacteroidales bacterium
TAAATATAAAACGGATGCGTTAGAATCGCTTATATATGCCTTAATTTATGAATTGCTAATGTTTTATAGAGCATATGAAAAAGAAATACCATTACCTGAAATAATAAAAACAATTGATGACTGTTTTTTATATGGTTCATATTATAAAAAAAATGAGTGTATATCTATTTTAAAAACACACGAATTGAATAATAAAATAAACGAAGGAATTGATTCTGTTTTTGACGGTGACTATGCTAATTTTGATAAAATGCTTAATAATCTTATAAATGAATTTAAACAACAAGCGGTATGGAAGAGTTAAACGAAGACAATTTGCCAACAGAAAAAACAGGCAAAGATCTATTTAAAGATTGTTTTGTTGACTTAGACAGACCTTTAAAAAAACTGGATGTTTTATTATACTACGGATTTGATGATAGAAATCAAAGAGTAGCCGCAATTACACGAGGCGAATATAGTTGCGTAGTTGCTCCGGCAAAGTTGAAAAAATCATTTAACAAAAGTTTAATGGCTGCCGCATACATTGGCGGTAATACAGTAAATTACAGTGAACATATTTACATAGGTGAGGGGCGTTCAGATGGCTTTATAATTGATTTGGATACGGAACAGGGGGCATATTATGCACAAAAGACATTCCAAAGAGTTGAGCGATTAGTAGGTCAAAGGTACAAAAGATATATTCCTTTAGAATCTCGTAAAAAGTCCGTTGAAGAACGCATAAGATTAATTGACTGGATTGTTTATGAATCTCCATACAAAGGAAATATAGATTTAATTATAATTGATGGGATTGCCGATTTGGTTTATAATACAAACGATATTGAAGCGGGGGCAAAGTTAGCCGAAAAGATGCTTAAATGGACTGGTGAAGGTTGTTTGCATATGATTTTAATTATTCATAAAGTAGCTGGAGCAGATAAGGCTAGAGGTCATTTAGGTACAGCCGTAACAATAAAAGCGGAAACGATTATTTTTATGGAATCAATAACCGATGATAACGGCAAACTTATTGAAAAAAATACAGTCAAAATAAGATGCGGTTATGTGCGTGGGCTATCTTTTGAGGATTTTTATTTAAGCGTTAATGATGAGGGATTACCATTTACACATAATGAGTATAATCAATTACAAAAAAATGAAGTACCATTTTAATTAAAAATAAACTTGTACAATAATTATTTTAGTTGTACATTTGATAAAACAAAAAAATATATAAATTATGACACTAATTGAATATCAAATCAGATTATGGCAAGTAAGAGAAACAATCGAAAAAAAAGGAATTGCCAAACCTATTAAATTAATGAAAGAGCAAAAGATGCTCAGTTCAGAAAAAGATTATAATAATTTTTTATGCGGTAGGATTCGCAATGAAGATTTTTTATTGAAACTGGAAAAATTTAGCAAAAGTTTGTAATTCAGCCCAATATAAACAGTAACTAATTTGTGCAATGACAAGCGTTGATTTAGATCATCCGATTGTAAAATGAAAGATAAGCATAAATTTTATTTGAGCGTTGGCATATTGCGTAGCAAAACATAGGATTATGAAAATAAATACAAAATAAATTAAAATAATTGTATTTTATAATTGTTAATACAAAATAAAGAGTTATATTTGTACAAGAAATAACACTAAAACATAAAACGATGACAACTCAAGAAATCTACAAATTAGCAAACGAAGTAACGGCAAACGAATTTAACAACGTATTAAACGGATTTAACCAAGAAGAAACTAAATCTTTTGAAACCTTAGTTAATTTAGGAGATAGAAAAGAAGTTGCTTTATTTACTGTGATTGCTGAAAAATATAACAAGTTAGATAATAAGGAATTTTACTCAAACTCTTACGAATCATAAATATTTAAAACCTAAAAAATGACACCAAAAGAAAAAGCAAAGGAACTTGTAGATAAATTTTACGAGTATTCAGATGGAACTGGAAGTTGTGAAAGATTTTACGATGATTTAGCAGTAGAAAATGCAAAAAAATGTGCTATTATTATGGTTGATGAAATTATTGAAATAGTTAACGTTGGAATAAATTGGATTTCCTATGAAACAACAATTGAAAATAAACCTATGCAATATTGGCTAGAAATTAAAGACGAAATAAATAAGCTATAAAAGTAGACAAATAGGTAGTCAAATAAGTAGACAAATAAAAAAATAATTATGAGTTTTTGGTACTTAAACAAACAAAACAAAGAGGCTTTAATATTTGGAAGTATTACAAGTCTTTGCCGTTATACCGGAATGAAACCAGATAATTTTTACACACACTTTGGTAGATTGAATAATACAGAATTTGAGAATGAAAATGTACGCATTGTAAAGACTGAAATTAAAAGAGGGGGAAAATAAAATTTAAGATTGGTTTCTAAATTAAACTTTGAAGCACAATTTTAAACGTTTGTTATGCGCGGAGTTATGCGATTTTGCAGGTTCTTCAACTAAAAAGTAATAATGAAAACGAATTAAAAACAAAACGATTAACAACTAAATTTTAATATATGAAACCGAAGGAAAAAGCAAAGCAATTAATTACTAGATTTTCAAACGTAGAAAATAGATTGACTTATATTGATACAAGAGGGGCTAAAATATGCGCTTTGCTTTGTGTTGATGAAATAATTGTAGAAAGTACAGATTTTGGTGATGATATATATTGTGGGCAAAGGCTAAAATATTGGCAAGAAGTAAAAGAACAAATAACCCAAATGTAAGTTTTGTTTTAACACGTATTGTGCTTATGGCAAACTTCTCCGCCTGCAATTACGCATAAC
>DMBU01000127.1 GCA_003446015.1 Bacteroidales bacterium
AGTTCTTCAAATTAGCAACAAATAGTAACTTGAAACTTAGGAGAATTATTTTTAGAAATGAAAATATTACACCATGGCTCGAACTGATATTAACCATATCAGAAAAGAAATTATATCGTGAAACAAAAAAAGGAGATATTACTCATTTACAGAAACTTGAATTGCTATCTTGTGCTTAGCTTGACGGCTATGGCCGTCGGGCAGGTCTGAAACCTGAAATTTATTTCTGATACAATCTCATCAAAACTTTTTCAGGCGTAAGCGGAGCATCAAAATCAATTTTATAATTTGAGTTAAATGCTTTAATTGCTTTAATCAATGCAAAATATGCTCCGATTCCATACATAAATGGTGGTTCACCAACAGCCTTTGATCTTAATAAAGCCAATTCAGGTCCTTCTGTTTTTAAAGCGGTAATTTCTACGTTTTTAGGAGCAGAATAGATGTCAGGTACTTTATACGTTGTTAAGCTACTCGATAATAATTTACCATCCTTAGCAAAAGCCAATTCTTCCATTGTAACCCAGCCAATTCCTTGCATAAGAGCTCCTTCAACTTGTCCATTGTCAATAATAGAATTCATGCTATTTCCAAAATCATGAACTATTTTTACATCATCGAATTCGTATGTGCCACGAATACAATCTAATGTAACTGTTACAACGGCAGTGCCATAAACATGATATGCAAAAGGGTGACCCGTTTCTTTGGTTTTATCAAAGTGGATAACTGGAGTCGCATAATGTCCGTTTTCAGTCAACGCGATTCGATCCAGAAAAGCAGTCTCGATCAATTGTTCCCAAAGAATATCGGTTTTCTTTCCATTTTTAAGAACAATTTCATTTTCTATAGAAACTTCAGAAACATTGCATAAAAGCATTTTAGAAGCTGTTTGTTTTAATCTTTCCAAAAGATTCTCACAGGCAATACGAAGTGCATTTCCATTTAAATCAGCTCCTGAACTTGCTGCTGTTGGCGATGTGTTTGCAACGCGTGTTGTGTTGGTTGATTCAATTTTTATTCGTTCTGTTTTTATTGAGAAAACTTTTGCTGCCACCTGAATCATTTTGGTATTCACAGCTTGTCCCATTTCTACTGCACCAGTGCTTATTCCAAGACTTCCATCCTGATAAATATGAACCAGAGCCCGGGCTTGATTCATAGGAGTTTTTGTAAAAGAAATTCCAAAACAGATTGGCATAACAGCCATACCTTTTTTCGAATTTGTATTTTTCGAATTAAATTCTTCTATTTCTTTTTCAATTTGATCTATATGATAAGTTTGATCTGCTGTTTGGTAGCAATTGTTAATATTTACATTTTCAGCAATCTGTCCATATTGGAACAGATCATTTTCTTTGATAAAATTCTTCTCCTGAATCATTCGTTTTGAAACATTCAGCTCACAAGCTGCTTTTGCAATTGCCGATTCAATAACAAACATTCCCTGTGGTGCTCCAAAACCACGGTAAGCCGTGTTAGGAGGTAAATTAGTTTTACAACTATAAACAATAACTTCGGTATTTGGAATATAATATGCATTCGTTGAATGAAACAAAGTACGCTCGGTTATTGCAGGTGATAAATCGTTGGCCGCTCCACCATTTTGATACATTTTTGCCTGAAATGCAACTATTTTATAATCTTTGGACAATCCAATTTTAAAATCAGAGCTGTACGGATGACGTTTACCAGTCATTTGCATATCGTCTAATCGATGCAAGCTTAATTTAACAGGTTTTTGTAAGATATAGGAAGCCAAAGCAGCCATACAAGCGTAGGGAGTGGCCTGATCTTCTTTTCCTCCAAATCCACCACCTAAACGTGCCACATCCACTTCAACGCGATGCATTGGAACACCAAGTATTCTGGCAGCCATTTTTTGAACCAAAGTCGCTCCCTGAGTGGATGAATGTATTTTAATACTTCCATTATCCATTGGGTATGCATATGAACCTTGTGTTTCGATATACAAATGTTCCTGTCCACCGCTTTCCACCTTCCCTTCGAAGATAAAATCGCATTTTGCCCATTCATCAGCAACATTACCCATTTTAAATGTGCGGGGTGGTATTAACAAATGTCCTTTCTTTTGTGCTTCTCTTGGATCAGTAATTACTTCCCATTCTTCAATTTCAATCTTAATCAATTTTAAAGCTTTACGAGCAATGGTTTCATTTTCAGCTACCACAAAAGCAACAGGCTGACCTAAAAAATGAACTTCATGTTCAGCAAAAAGTGGTTCATCTTCAATGATCCCACCAATCTGGTTTCTTCCAGGAATATCTTTAAATGTAAAAATCCCTTCAATTCCTTCCAGTTTTTCAGCTTCAGACAAATTAAGGTTTATGATTTTACCATGTGCTTTGGGCGAACCAAAAACAGCTCCGTGTAAGGTTCCAGTTTGAACCGGAATATCATCAACATAAACAGATTTGCCGGTAACGTGATTTTTTGAATCTATATTTTTCATGATGAATTCGGTTTAACTTAAAAGTTCGTTTAATGAAATACTCTTAGGGCAAAGTTTAATGAAATGAGCAAAAAATAATTGTCTTAAAAGTAATCTTTTGTAATCTTCAGTACCACGAACATCGCTAATAGGGGCGATTTCTTCCTGTAGAATCTCGTTCGCTTTTAAAATAGTTCCGTTGGTTATCTTTTTTCCTTTTAAATAATCCGATGTTTTGCTCAGATACTTTGGAATTGCACTTACGCCTCCTGCAGAAACAGAACAATCTTCAATAATATCATCATTTAATTTGAGTTGAATTGCTGAGTTTACGCTGGCAATATCCAAGTGAGTTCGTTTACTTACTTTCTCGAAATTAAACACAGATTTTTCATCTGGAACAGGAATAATAACCGACTCAATATATTCACCTGTGTTGAGATTTAGTTTTTTATAATCTAAAAAGAAATCTTTTAAAGGGATTTTACGAGTATTATTTGATTCTTTCAAAATAATATTTGCATTTAATGCCAGGAAAAAGATACTTAAATCACCAATAGGAGATGCATTGACAAAATTTCCTGCAATGGTTCCCATATTTCGAATTGGTTCAGACGAAATCAATTTAAAATGTGGTTTGATTTTAGGAAAATATTCTTGCATGATTGGTGATTTCATCATTTCGCTTGCGTTTGCTGCTGAGCCAATAATGATTGTGTATTTATTCTTTTTAATTCCCTTTAAATCGGATCTGTTATAAAATAAATTGATATCGGATTCTGCAATTTGTTCTGGCCTTTGAACCATTAAATCTGTTCCTCCACCAATAATTTTAGCATTTACTGGTTGTACATTAGTTACTTCAATTTGGCTCAATTTAGTTCCAATTTCAAGAAAATATTCAGGTAGAAATTTATTTTCGACCATCCATTGGATTGGATCATTGATATCTTTTACCTTAAGGATTTCAGAAATACTTTCAGCAGCTTTTTCGATAGATTTATACCCGGTACAACGGCAAATATTGCCACTAATGGCTGCAATCGCTTTTTCTTTTGTGCTTTTTTCGTCTGATAAAGAATGAGCAGTAAGAGACATGACAAAACCTGGAGTACAAAATCCACATTGTGTTGCAGCATGATCAACCATGGCTTCCTGCACAGGAGATAATTCCTTCATGTTTATTCCTTCGATGCTAACAATATGCTTACCATGTGCATTTCCCAGCGGAGTAAGACAAGAAATAATGCTTTTATAGGTGACTTTATTCCTTTCAAGAGTTCCTTCCAAAACAGTACAAGCTCCACAGTCTCCTTCGCGACAACCGATTTTTGTTCCTGGCAAATTTTCACCGTAGCGAATAAAATCAAGTAGCGTAGTTCCCGGATGGCTATCGGTTTGGATCAGTTTATGGTTTAATATGAAAGTTATCATAATATATAATTGTTAATAAATTTGAGTTAAATTAATGAATCGTTAATTTAAATGCTTCTGAGTTTTGCATCGATAAATTTTTACTTTCCTCTTCGTTATTAATTTTATCAAAAACATGCACTACGTCAAAATCATTGGCTTTAATCTGACAATAAATTTCAAGGCCTTCGTGTAAGTAAAGAGTATTAATAATTCCTTGTGATATTTCAACAAAAAGCTCAAACCCACAATCTATAACACAAAAAATACCTTCGTTGTTATAAATAATTTGTTTAATCTGTCCTTTGATTTGGTTTTGAACACTTGTTCCATCATGCTTATCGATACTTAAAGCAATATCAACAGGTCTTAAGCTAAGCTGAACTTTGGTTCCTTTTGTAAGAGTCTCATTTAATAATTTTGAATGATCAGATACTTTAATTTCAGTCTGGTTTTGTAATAAAAAGTTATAGGTATTCTCAGTTTTGCTGAATTTAGTTAATGTAACTTCAAAAGTATTCTGAAATTTTTTAGGTCTGACCAACTCAGGCTTTTCCCCATTTTTAATGATATTAAAAATATCTCCCGATGCTGTTGATCTTCCATTCTCAATGATCACAATTTTTCGGGTAAGTTTTAAAATATCTTCCAGATGATGACTGATAATAACCATCGGAATCTGAAAATGATTATTTATCCGGAGTAAATATGAAATTATTTGCTTTCTTCTTGAACAATCTACGTTTGAGAAGGGCTCATCTAATAGTAATAATCTGGGTTGGGAGAGTAGTGCTCTTCCTATTGCTACTCGTTGCCGTTCACCACCAGAAAGCTGTCGGGGTTTTTTGTTTAATATTTGAACCAAATCTAAAAGACTTACAACATCCTCAAATGAAATATAGTGTTTTTTGTTTTTCGTATAAGGTTTACTAAAAATTAAATTCTTTTTTACCGACAAATGAGGGAAAAGATGATTTTCCTGAAAAACGTAGCCAATATTTCGATTTTTACCCGGTGTAATATGATTTTGTACAAGGTCGACTAAAACTTCAGAATCAAGTTTTATTTTGCCTTTTTTGGGGGTATCAACTCCTGATAATAAATTGAATAAGGTTGTTTTTCCGGCACCGGAATGACCAAAAACTCCTGTTATGGAGCTATCTGTCTGGAAATCATAATAAAAATGATTATTCCCAAGTGTATGTTCAACCGATTCAAATTTAATGATCATCGTATAAAATATTTTTTCTTTTTATTCAGATACTCTGATGCTATAATTGCAAGAAGCGAAATAATTAAAGATATTATTACCAAACGCGTTACCTGCATTTCTTTGCCAGGGATTTGCATATTGGAATATACATTTAAAGCTATGGTTTGTGTTTTTCCAAAAATATTTCCTGCAAATGAAATCGTTGCACCAAATTCCCCTAAACTTCGGGCAAAAGCTAAAACAGCACCACTTAAAATACCCGGGAAGGCCAAAGGTAAATAAACTCTGAAAAAAGTCCCTATTTTTGAAGCTCCCAATGAACTGGAAGCTTTTTCGTAGTTCGGATCAACTAATTCGAAAGCTGATTTTGTACTTCGAACTGCTAAAGGTAGAGAAACAACAACGGATGCAATAATTAATGCTGCAAAATTAAAGGCCAGTTTTATTCCCATTGTTTCGTATAACCAATGTCCGATGATTCCATTCTTTCCTAATATGATTAACAATAAATAACCAGTAACGATAGGTGGAGCAACCAAAGGAATATTTACCAAACCTTCAACTAAAAATTTACCCCAGAAGTTTTTTCTGGCAAGAATCCAGCCCAACCATATTGCCAAAGGTAATGTTAACACAGTACTTGTTAATGCGACCTTCAGGGTTAAAAAAATAACAGTTATTTCTTCTGAGCTAAACACTTTTAGTTATAGTTTTTAGTTAATAGTTTTTGCCTGTAAATCCGTATTTATTTAATATGTCTTTTGCTTTTTCACTTTTAAAATACTGATATACTTCTCTGGTTTGTTGATTGTCTTTTAATAGAGCAATGTAAAATTTAATAGGAGAATAAAGTTCTTGTGGAATTTCATATGCAATTTTCACTTTATCAGATTTAATGGCTTCGGAGTAATATACAATACCCCAATCGCATTCTCCTAATTCAACATAATGTAAAACTGATGTTACATCTTTGGCCAGAATAATCTGATTTTGAATTTGATTATACCAGTTTAATGTATCTAAAACCTGCTTGGAATATTTTCCAACTGGCACATATTTTGGATCTCCGATTGAGATTTTATCTTTTACAACTGTTTCAATATCGAAATCTGTTGAGAAATCAAGAATGATTTCGTTGTTAACAGGACATATTACAACGAGTTTATTACTCGCTATTTCTGAAATTGAGTTCTCGATAATTAAATGATTTTCGTTTAAATAATCAATCCATTGTTTATGGGCAGAGATATAAATATCAGCATCGGCTCCTGCTTTAATTTGTCGCGCTAAATCACCTGAAGCAGCAAAGTTTTTTTCTATTTCAATGTTTTGATTAGTATGAATAGAATCGCAAATTTCGGTTGAAGGAAGCATTGTTCCAGCAGCAGCAAATAATTGAACTTTTTGATTGGATTCCTGATTACAAGTTGTCATTATTCCTATATAAATAGATAGAAATGAAAACTGAATGATCCTTATATATGTTTTTGTATTCAAGGTATAATAAATGATTTATAATCAGTATAAAATTATAAAAATTTATCGAACAAAGGGATTTCAGTTAAACATTAGATATATGTTCTGTATGAAAAACTAATTCCTGAGTTATTTTCTTTTTAATGTAAAATTGGAATTGAAAAACAAAAATTATTCTGTGGAAGAAAAATGCAAATCAACATTTATATTGACTTTTTACGGATCACATGAAAAAGTTGAGGAATATCAGGATCACCAAATATTGATTTGATCATTTTTTTATGATTTAACACACTTTTTTGGCTTGACC
>DMBU01000071.1 GCA_003446015.1 Bacteroidales bacterium
GGGGCAAATAATTGATTTTCTGTATAATAACAATATAGTATGCATAAAAGCGGACAATCAGTTGAATTATTATTTAAATAGAAGTTAATAGAGCTTGAAATCAATTTAACACTATAATTTTATTATTTGGTCAAAAAAAAAAATTCAAACTCGACATTCTTGTTAAAGATTTATATATTTACAATAACCTATTCCGATTAAAATCAATCATCTTACTATTTAAAATTTAAAAAATTACTTAAATAGTGGAAAACGAAAAAGTATTAAAGTTAATAGACGAAGTGTCTGAAGTTCTTTCCTTATTAATTGAATTAAGGAAGAAGGGCCGGTTTCGTGAAGCTCTTGAAAAGATTGATGAAACATTGCAGAATTATTTCAGATGTGATTCAAAATTCTTGTATTCTGTTTCAGAAGACTTTTTAATTGATGCTTTAAAAGAGGATAGAGGATTGTCTTCGGAGCAGTTAGTTTCATTGGCAGATATCTTAAGCGAAAAAGGGAACATCCTTCTTGAACAAAACAATTTACGCGAAAGTCAACAAGTCTTAAAAAACACCTTGAAAATTTATTACTTTTTAAACGAAGATCAGGATTTTTTTTCGTTTAAAAACATGAATAAGATGGTTTTAATAAACGATAAGCTTTCAAAAATTAATGTTAAGATTGAAGATTAGTTAAGTCGTTTACGTATTTTCTTTGTTTCTTCTTCAAACCCCGGTTTTTCAAGTAAAGCAAACATATTTTTCTTATAAGCTTCAACTCCTGGTTGATCAAAAGGATTTATACCCAACAGATATCCACTTATAGCACACGATTTTTCGAAAAGATAAATCAATTCTCCAATATACCATTCTGAAATCTCAGGGAGTATAATTTTAATATTGGGCACATTGCCATCGATATGAGCGAGAGTAGTCCCAAGTTCAGCCATTTTATTAACAAAGTCAATTGGTTTTCCAGCAAGAAAATTTAACTTGTCAAAGTTATCCTCGTCGTGAGGAATTTGTATATTGAATTTCGTTTTCTCAATAGAAATGACAGTTTCAAATATATTTCGTAATCCTTCCTGAATGTATTGACCCATTGAATGAAGATCTGTAGTGAAGCTTACGCTTGCAGGAAAAATTCCTTTGTTTTCTTTCCCTTCGCTCTCTCCAAATAACTGTTTCCACCATTCAGAGATGAAAGTTAATCTTGGATCATAATTAGCAAGAATTTCTGTTGTTTTGTTTTCAGAATATAAAGCATGTCTTATTGCTGCATACTGATAAACAGGATTCTCATCAAAAGAATCTTGTTGAGAGATATCTAACATAGATTTTGCACCAGCAATCAATTCTTCGATATTGTATCCTGCACACGCAATTGGCAATAAACCTACAGGAGATAATACAGAATAACGGCCTCCAATATCATCATCAATAATAAAAGACTTATAATTTTCCTGATCAGCCATATTTCTTAATGCTCCTATAGAAGCATCTGTAATTGCAACTATTCGTTTTGAAGCCTCTTGTTTTCCTAATCTGGTTTCAAGATCTTTTCGCAATAAACGAAAAGCTATTGCAGGCTCGGTTGTAGTTCCCGATTTAGAAATAACAATAATTGAATATTTTTTGTCTTGCAGAAAATCAAGAAGCTCATAATGATAATCTTCAGATAAATTATGACCGGCAAAAAGAATCTGGGGATTTTTATTTTTGTGTTTTAAATGGTCAAATTGCCCTGTTAATGCTTCTAAAACTGCTTTTGCTCCCAAATAAGATCCTCCAATTCCGATCACTACAATATATTCTGAAATTGCTGCTAAATGCTTAGCTGTATCATTAATTTCTAAGAGATGCTCTTTTGATATAGTTTGAGGTAAATTAATCCATCCCAGAAAATCATTTCCCTTTCCCGTTTTTTTTAATAATTGCTCGTCGTGGTTTTTTACGAGTTTGTCATAGTTTTTAAAATTGTTCTGATCAATAAACGATAATGCATTTTTTAAATCAATGGTAATGTGTTTCATGACAAACGAAATTTAAATTTTATCTAAGGTTTTCGGTAAGTAATTTTATTTCAATGGCAGGAGATATCTTTTCGTACAAGATATTATATACAGCTTCACTAATTGGCATATTAACCAAATATTTTTTATTGATTTCGACAATAGATTTTACAGCATAATATCCTTCGGCAATCATATTCATTTCCAGCTGAGCAGATTTAACAGAATAACCTTTGCCAATCATATTTCCGAAAGTTCTGTTTCGGCTAAATTGCGAATAAGCTGTTACCATTAAATCGCCCAGGTATGCCGATCCCTGAATATCACGTGTTATGGGATGCACCGCATCAACAAATCGCTTAATTTCTTGTATGGCATTTGAAATCAGAACTGCGTTAAAATTATCGCCATATCCTAATCCGTGACAAATTCCGGCAGCTACAGCAAAAACATTTTTTAGAACTGCTGAATATTCAGTGCCATAAATATCATCAGAAATACTTGTTTTGATGTAGTTGGTACTTAATAAATCGGCTACTATTCGCGCATTTTTTAGGTTTTGCGATGCAATTGTCAGGTATGATAATCTTTCTAAAGCTACTTCCTCGGCATGACAAGGACCAGAAATAACAGCAAATGACTCAAATGGGACATTAAATTGCTGGTTAAAGAAATCACCAATAATTAAATTATCATCAGGTACAATTCCTTTTATGGCTGAAACAATAAGCTTATTACTAATATCTACAGAAAGTTTTTGAAGTGCATCTTTTAAAAAAGCCGAAGGAATAGCAAAAATCAGGATATCGGCATTTTCAATTGCTTTGCTAATATCATTAAAAAGAGCAATTTTATTGGTATTGAGAGTTACAGAACTTAAATAGAAATTATTATGCTTATGTTGCTTAATAAATTTAATTTTTTCAGTACTTCTCATATACCAGTTGATGTGATCAACATTTTCGAGAAGCATTTTTATGATAGCTGTTGCCCAACTACCACCACCTAAAACTGCAATTTTTGGTTTTTGCTTCATTCAATTTATTTTATGTTTTCAATCCATGTCTTTACATCATCCTGACTGGGATTTTGTAAACCTAATTTATGCTTTTTATTTGTTCCGCATAATTTCTGATGTAATGAACCAGGGCTTTCGTTTTTCATGCTATTTACTGTTTGAAACCCTGATTTCTGAATAACAGGCACCCATTCTTCCGGTATCCCAATTTCCATATATTTTGCAGGCTCGTCTTTTTGTGCTTTCTTTTCTGGCCGCATTTGAGGGAAGAATAAAACATCCTGAATAGAATCCTGTCCTGTCATAAACATGGTTAAACGATCAATTCCCATTCCCATGCCTGATGTTGGAGGCATCCCGTATTCCAATGCACGAACAAAATCCATATCAATAAACATGGCTTCATCATCTCCTTTTTCAGATAGTTTTAACTGATCCTGGAATCGTTCCAATTGGTCAATCGGATCGTTCAATTCAGTATATGCATTACAAAGTTCTTTACCATTAACCATTAGCTCAAAACGCTCGGTAAGTTCTGGATTATTGCGATGTTTTTTACATAGTGGCGACATTTCAACTGGATAATCAGTAATGAAAGTTGGTTGAATCATATGATGCTCACATTTTTCACCAAAAATCTCGTCTATGATCTTACCTTTTCCAAAAGTTTCGTCAATTTCAATATTCAACTCTTTACAAACTTGTCGAAGTTGATCTTCCTTCATCCCTGTGATATCGATACCTGTATGTTCTTTTATTGCATCGATCATGGTTAAACGTCGATAAGGAGCTTTAAAATCAACCTCATGTTCTCCAATTTTAACTTTTGTTTTACCATGAAGTGCTAAAGCAACTCTTTCAAGCATTTCTTCTGTAAATTCCATCATCCAGTTATAATCTTTATAAGCAACATAGATTTCCATTACAGTAAATTCAGGATTGTGAGTTCTGTCCATTCCTTCGTTTCGGAAATCTTTCGAAAACTCATACACACCATCAAATCCCCCTACAATAAGTCGTTTTAAATAAAGTTCATCCGCAATACGCAAATACAATGGCATATCTAATGCATTATGATGCGTAATAAACGGACGGGCTGTTGCTCCTCCCGGTATGGGTTGTAAAATTGGAGTTTCAACTTCAAGGTAACCTCGCTCGTTAAACATATCGCGCATGGTATTCATGATTTTTGTACGTTTTACAAAAACATCTTTTACCTGCGGATTTACAATTAAATCGACATAACGCTGGCGATAACGTTGTTCAGGATCAGTAAAAGCATCATACGTTTTACCATCTTTTTCTTTAACAACAGGTAATGGTTTGATTGATTTACTTAAAACCGTAAACTCATTTGCATTTACCGATGTTTCACCAACTTGTGTGATAAAAACATTTCCTTTTACTCCTATAATATCACCAATATCTAAAAGTTTTTTAAATACAGTATTGTATAATGTTTTATCCTCATCAGGACAAATATTGTCGCGCTTAAAATAGACTTGTATTTTACCCTTATCATCTTGTAACTCAACAAATGAAGCATTACCCATAATTCTTCGACCCATGATTCTTCCCGCAATGCTAACTTCCTGAAAATTGTTCTTCTCAGCATCGAATTTAGAAAGTATTTCTTCTGAAGTTGCGTTTACTTCGTACTTTGCTGCCGGATATGGATCAATACCTAACTTCCTTAACTCTTCTAATGATTGTCTGCGAATAATCTCCTGTTCGCTTAATTCTAAATTCACCATACAAATTCAAATCTTTAACTTTTATAAAAAACCGTACAAAGATAAGATTAAATAACAAATTATCTGGAATACAATAACAATAGGCTGCAAATAATTTACAAAAGCTATGTTTCTAATAATCAAAACAGACGATTCTATTTCGATTTTATTCTACTTAATCGTAATTGTTTTTAGTTGGAATAATTTAATTTTGCAGGATATTATTGATTTTTCAAGTGGGGAATATGGATTCAGACAATAAAAATAACAGACGTTTACCTCGATGGATGAAAATGCAAATGCCAAAAGGGGAGTCGTATTCGAAAGTTAAAAACACCGTTAAAAAACATAATCTACATACAATTTGTACAAGTGGTAATTGCCCCAATATTGGTGATTGCTGGAACAGAGGAACTGCAACTTTTATGATTTTGGGTGAAATATGTACCCGTTCATGTAAATTTTGTGGTGTAAAAACAGGAAAGCCTTTGTCGGTTGATTGGGATGAGCCTAACCGTATTGCACAATCTGTTCAATTAATGAATGTAAAGCATTGTGTTATTACTTCTGTCGATCGGGATGATTTAGATGATGGTGGGGCAGGTTTTTGGGCTGAAACAATTAAGAAGATAAAACTTGAAAATCCAGAAACAAGCATTGAAGCCTTAATTCCTGATTTCGATGGAATAGAAAAAGATATAAAAACTGTTATTGAAGCAAAACCTGAAGTTATTTCACATAACCTGGAAACAGTAGAAAGGCTTACTCCTCAAATCAGGAGCAGGGCTAAATATCAAAGAAGCTTAAACGTTATTAAGCAAATTGCAGACTCCGGATTAGTTGCTAAATCGGGAATTATGCTGGGACTTGGCGAAACAGAAGAGGAAATTTTAAAAACCATGGATGATCTTCTGGCCGTGGGCTGTAAAGTGATGACTATTGGCCAGTATCTTGCCCCAACAATGGATCATATTCAGGTTAAAGAATATGTTACTCCTGAGAAATTTGAAGAATATCACAAAATAGGAATTGAAAAAGGTTTTCAGTTTGTTGAGAGCAGTCCTTTAGTAAGGTCCTCATACAAAGCCGAAAATCATATCTGTGTACATTAATTTTGTTGTAATGAAGAATGTAAAATTTGAAGATTTAGGTTTAATTGAATATAAAAATGCCTGGGACTACCAGGAAAATTTATTTGCATCATATTTAAAAATTAAGGCAGAAAATAGAGATCTGCCAGAAAATGATCAAAAAGAAATTGAGGGGAATGTTATTTTTTGCGAACATCCTAATGTTTATACCTTAGGAAAAAGTGGAGAACAAAACAATTTATTAATTAACGATCAGTTCTTAACTAAAATACAGGCAACATATTTCAAGACGAACAGGGGTGGAGATATTACGTATCACGGACCGGGACAGATTGTTGGTTACCCAATTATTGATCTTGAGCGTTTTAATTTGCAGGTAAAACAATATATTGCTAACTTGGAAGAATCAATTATTCTTACTTTAAAAGAGTATGGAATTGAGTCGGAAAGATTGGATGGAGCGACCGGAGTATGGCTCGATACCAGAACAAATAAAGCAAGAAAAATTTGTGCGATTGGTGTTAAAGCAAGTCGTTTTATTACCATGCATGGATTTGCATTTAATGTAAATACCAATCTAGAATACTTTAATCATATTAATCCTTGCGGTTTTATTGACAAGGGTGTTACATCGATGGAGAAGGAGCTGGGAGAAAAACAAGATTTTGAGAAAGTAAAAGATGTACTAAAAGGTAAAATGGAACAAGTATTTGGGATGAACTTAAGAAAGTAAAAAATATGAAAACTATATATGGAAAAAAGATGGGTGCTAAAACAGCAGGGGAGCAAAGAAGAAAATGAAAAACTGGCAAATGAATTAAATATAGATCCTATACTGGCTAACCTCCTTATTCAACGGGGAGTTAGGAATTTTGATCAGGCCAGGGCTTTCTTTCGCCCCGAACTCAGCGATTTGCATGATCCTTTCTTAATGAAAGACATGAATCTGGCCATTGAACGTATCGAGAAAGCGATACAACAAAATGAAAATATTCTGGTTTATGGCGATTATGATGTAGATGGTACAACATCAGTTGCACTGGTATATTCATTCCTTAAAGAGTTTTACGATAATGTTGGCTATTATGTCCCCGACAGGTATAGTGAGGGTTACGGAATATCTTTACAAGGAGTTCAGTTTGCCCAAGATAATGGGTTTTCATTAATCATCGCTCTGGACTGTGGCATAAAAGCCAACGAAAAAATCGATTATGCAAAAAAGAACGGTATAGATTTTATTGTTTGCGATCACCATGTTCCTGGTGATGAACTTCCAAAAGCAGTGGCCGTGCTTGATCCTAAAAGACCCGATTGTACTTATCCGTTTGCTGATCTTTCCGGTTGTGGAGTGGGCTTTAAATTAATTCAGGCATACGCAAAAACAAACAATATCCCCTTCGAAAATCTAATTCCTTATCTTGATTTAGTCGTTGTTAGTATTGCATCCGATATTGTTTCCATTACAAATGAAAACAGAATTTTGGCACATTATGGATTAATTCAATTGAATAAAAACCCACGGGAAGGTCTTAAATCAATCATTAACCTTTCTGGATTAGCCGATAAAGAAATTGCTGTTGAGGATATTGTGTTTAAGATTGGACCAAGAATTAATGCAGCCGGCAGAATGGAATCGGCAGATAAAGCTGTTGACTTATTATTAGCTGATAATGCACGCAGTGCTAAAGTAGCTGCCAATAGTGTGAACTTTTTTAATGATGCTAGAAAAAATATTGATCGGAATATTACCCAGGATGCGTTGAGAATGCTTGCCAATGAGCAAGAGTTTGGCAAGCGAAAAGCAACGGTATTGTATAATTCAAAATGGCACAAAGGAGTGGTTGGCATTGTAGCTTCCAGATTAATTGAAACTTACTACAGACCAACAATTGTACTAACAGCTTCGAATGGATTGGCAACAGGTTCAGCACGTTCTGTGGTTGGGTTTGATATTTATCAGGCCATTGAATCATGCAACGATTTGCTGGAAAATTTTGGAGGACACATGTATGCAGCTGGTCTTACCTTGAAAATTGAAAATGTACCCGAGTTTATTGAGCGATTCGAGAATGTAGTTTGTAAAACAATTCAGGATGAAATGCTTATTCCTCAGGTTGATATTGACTCAAGACTTGATTTAAGTAAAATAGATGCAAAGTTTTACAGGATTTTAAAACAGTTCCAACCTTTTGGCCCCGGAAATATGTCGCCTGTTTTTGTTACAAAAAATGTTGCAGATAATGGCGAGGGACGAATTGTGGGCTTAAGCAAAGAGCATCTTAAACTTTCGTTAATTCAGGAAGATGATCCTTTTAGAAATTATCCTGCCATTGCTTTTCAGCAAGCCGATTTATATGATTATATTCATTCAGGCGATTATTTCGATATCTGCTATTCAATTGATGAAAACAGCTTTAGAGGAGTTACAAATCTTCAGTTAAATATTAAAGATATTAAAGTAAATAGTACGATTGAGGAAGTTGAGGAATCACAAGTATAAGTCACTTTGTTCCTTTTTTTATAGCCCTGCGAGAGTTTTAAACTCTCGCAGGGCTATATATGAGTAAAAAAAGAATAGACTTAGCAGGTTTTTGAAAACTGTTAAGTCTAATGAATTTAAAATTTAATCCTTACCTGTGCTTTGATTTCTGATTTGGTATTTCCGTTTATCTGGTTTAATCCCGATGAAATTACATCTAAATCAGAAAAGTAGGTTTGCGAATATCTTAACCAGATATCAATAAAATCACTTAGTGTATATTTCAGGTTAAAGTATGTTCGTGTTCCCTTTGAATAATATGCAGGAATTGAAAAAGCGTAAAGAATATCACTTTCGTATGCATATATTCTTGCATCGTAAGAGTCGGTATCGAAAACAGCAAATCGCATATTGAGTGATAAAGGGATTTTCTTGAAATTATAGAAAATATCCTGGTAAATCATATATCCATAACTTAAACTGCCTGATCCTTCATTAAATCTTGAAGTCTCAATTCTGTTTTTTAATGATAATTGCTCATTTATTCGGGAACCTAAATGAAATCTCAATTTAAGATTGTTCTGGGTTACTTGCTCATCAATTCCTAAAGTGGAAGATTGGTTTACCTGTTTTTCTTCATTTTTAATTCTGAAATACATGCTTACGTTTCGTGTAGGATTATAATCGGTTTGAAAAAACCATTCATTTCCACTCGAAGGAGCATCAACACCCGTTTTTATCCACGGAAATTTATAACTGTCAAAATAAGCTGTAATGGTCCACAATCTAATCGGGTGAATCTCAATCCCTAAATACAATCCAGTTTCGTTACTATTGGATGATGATTCGGCAAATGCATTTCCATAATTCGCCTGATAGTTTTTCTCGTAAAATCGATGCATTGCCGAAAGTGAAACTTGTGGAGCCAGATTCACAAGCATTCCGTTTAAAAATGCCTTACCTCCATTCTCGCTTATTGCTTCTTCGCCAAAGAAACTAAAATCCCAAAACCCAAACTGATAATCCAAACTTAAGTTAGAATTTTGTTTTCCTTGAAAATCAAACTGATTTTCAGGGGTGGTATCTTTCACTAAATTAACATCATACCGATAGTTTAATCCTGTTACACCTATCTTAAAACGTGAATGATTGTAAGAAATATTTCCTCCAATAAGCTGTTCCCCAATAGCATCCTTGTCAATAATTTCTGAAGGGATAGTGTGATATCCACTGCTTTGAAACGAAGAAACACTTGAAATATCATTGTCGGTACTATCTTGTATATTGGCATCTATTTTTTTCTTTGAATAAAAGGCAGATATTTCAAAATCTTTCAATGCAACTGTTGTTCCTACCCCACGCATAAAAACATTTTCGTTGGTTGATGAGTATTTTCTCAATCCCTGAGCTTTTTTCCTGATATTTAGTACGTATGGAGTTTTCCCTAATCCCATATCCGACCATAATATCAGGCCTTGTCCAAATTTAGCCTGATAATCTCCCAAAGTAATGGTTTTAATTATTCCTATATCATTAATCTGAAGGTGAGCAGAATAGTAATCAAAGCCATTTTTATTGTTACCGGTAAAGAATTCTTCTCCCGGATCTTTCTCTGCTGTAATACCCAGGTATATCTTATTTTTATAATTGTATTTATACTTTGCATAAACTTTATATGAGCTTCCTAAATATCGCGAATTTGGATTTTCCAATAATGCTGAATCTGAAATGCTACTATAACCTACTTGTTCTTCTAAAGCCTCTTGTCCTCTTAAAAAAAGCTGGTTGTTACCATATTTTAAAGCATTTTTAAATTTAAATCGTTGGTCAGTTGGTGTGGCTGAAATTGTTATAAAAGGTAAAATATTCATTACATCATCCATTGAAAAGCCATATACCAGTTGAAGCTCATATAATGTTAACATTGATCCGTTTTTCTTAATGTAATCAAGAAGGCTATTAATCTGAAAATCATTTAAGAACTGAAGTTTCTCCAAATCTTCTTTATTTGCTGTATTTATATTAAGTGGTTCATTTAAATACAAATTTAGATCTTCGTATAAACTGGTATAATCAATTTCAGCATCGGTGCTGCTGGCAATGTTTTCTATTAAATCTTCGAGTGTTTGTTTTGAAGCAGATTCTTGTTGTGCAAATGATTTATTGTACAAGATAAAAAGCAATATTAAGAATGCGATATATTTAATCTTACCTTTCTTAGAAACCATAACTTAACGTAAATGAAGGCGTAAATCCAAGTGTTTGATGGTTTGAAAATCCTACATGGGCATCAATATTTAAATAATGAAACCCTATACCGAAAGAGTATTTTACAGGATTTGTTGCTATTCCGGCCTGAAGCGAAACATATTCAATTAGCTTGTAATCTATTCCGGCTTTAAAAACAGCTTCCTGATTTAAATCCTTTTCAGTTCCAATGGCTAATAAAACCTTATCTGAAAATAAATAGCTTACACCCAGATTAAAAATGGTCGGTATTTCTTCGCCACCCATTTTGCTTTGTGATGGATTATATACATGAGCACCTATGAAAAAATTGTCGATGGGCTGTGATAAAATCCCTATTTCAAAGCTTACTGCATCTGCTTTTCCATAATTGCCGGCAATTTGAGTGTGTAAATAATTTAATTGCAAGCCTACAGCAAAGTATTTTGAGAATGTTTTTGCATATGCCAGACCTCCCTGCATTTCGTTATATTGCGAATATCCATAGTATGAATATGAGGCTGCTATTGTTCCTGTTTTTGTTGGAAGTGCAAAAGCAATCCCTTGCAAGTTTTGTTCTTTTATATAACCTGATTGATGAAAGGCCCCAACCGAAATATTTTCCAAATAACCCAATCCTGCCTGATTATGATATACAGACCAGATATCCATAAGGGTTACAGATGTATTTGCCATTGCAGCAGCTTTGCCCTCTTCAATTTTATGGTCCTGTGCTGAAAATCCAAATTCTGTAAACAAAAAAAGGATAACAATAATCAATGTTAATCTTCTGTAAAAAAAATCAAAATCCATGTTAACTCGTGTTCTTTAAAAATAGTTTATGAAGATACGATTAATTCACAAGTATAAAATTAAACTAAAAATTTAAAGCAAATTGTTAAAAACCTTGTTAATAATTATTGACTTCTAAGAGCTAAACTTAACAATTAAAAAACGATTACTTAACTTCAATTTGTGATCTTCGAAGTGAATGAAAAACCAAAAGTATGGAAAATTATAATTTGATTGAATTAAGTCCCTGTGAAGCATTTGAGAGAATGCAAATGATAAGAGAAAAAGTTCACCTGGATTATGCAACACACCAAGAAATAGAAGAATTGAATGAATTAGAATATATTATGCATGATTCAATTGAAGAATTTCAATCTGAATTTTGGGCTTAAAGAAGAAGGTGTCCAATAAGTATTAAGAATTGAGAAACTACTTATCTTTTACTTAGCGAAACTTTGTGTCTTCTTCGTGAAGCTCTGTGTAACAACGTTTTGTAATTATACCGCAAAATTACCCAAAAGAAGCACAAAGTTCCTCAAAGGCTCTTTTGGACACCCCTCCTCTGAGTTTTTAATTTGTTTTGTACTGATATTTTATTTTCGCCAACTCTTCGTTAGCTTTTACAATCTTCGATTTTAAATTCTCTTTATAATCAATCAATGTTTGTTTTAGATTATTGTCGCCAGCAGCTAAAATCTGAGCAGCTAAAATCCCTGCATTTTGAGCACCATTTATTCCAACAGTTGCAACAGGAATTCCGGGAGGCATCTGTACGATGGCTAACAGAGAATCCATTCCATCCAACGAGGCATTAATAGGAACTCCAATTACAGGCAAACTTGTCATTGCTGCAATAACTCCTGGTAAATGGGCTGCCATCCCTGCTCCAGCAATAATTACTTCAATTCCCCTGTCTTTAGCCGATTTGGCAAATTTTTCAACTTCATCGGGTGTTCTGTGAGCCGACAATGCATTTATTTCAAATGGAATTTTAAATTCATCCAATATTTTAGCTGCTTTTTCCATTACCGGCAGGTCTGATGTGCTGCCCATGATAATACTTACTTTTGCTTTCATCTCAGTAATTAAGTTTTTTAAGTAATAAAATTATATTTAAAGCATTAATTTGTATTTTCGCCAAATATCTTTAATCAAGATATCTTCACTTATTGGCTAAACAAAAAAACTTTAACAAAGTTAATATTATAATTTTAGATAGCCTGAGTAGATTATCTTAATCAGAAAAAATATAACGATGAAGCAAGTAAAGTTGAAAGACAAAGAGTTTAGGGTATCAATAACTTCAGATAAAATTCAAGAGGCTGTTGATCAGATTGCAAAAAAAATAAATAATGATTACAAAGGTAAAGATGTCCCTTTATTCATAAGTATTCTTAATGGCTCTTTTATGTTTACTGCCGATTTATTTAAACATATTGATTTCGTTTGCGAAGTAACTTTCCTTAAGTTAACTTCATATAGAGGAACTGCTTCAACAGGGGCGGTGAGACAACTTATAGGAGTTAATGAAGCCATAGAAGGCAGAGATGTTATTGTTCTGGAAGATATTGTTGATACAGGAATTACTCTTGAGCAGATTTTGGGACAATTAAAAAGCTTTGAGCCTGCAAGTGTTCGGGTTGCAACCTTGTTATTTAAACCCGAAGCTTATTTAAAAGATTTAAAAATTGATTATGTAGGGATGGAAATACCAAATGATTTTATCATTGGATATGGTTTAGATTATGATGGTTTAGGAAGAAATCTTGCGGATATTTACACCTTAATCAACGAATAGATTTATTTGAATTTATTAGAAGCAAATATTTATAAATGAATATTGATTAACAAATAATGATTTTAGATCTTATTATTCATTACTGCGAAATGCTAAAATCGTTAATTCATATTCCAAAATCAAAAAACAGGTTTACCAAATGTTAAGCATAATTTTATTTGGACCTCCAGGTTCAGGGAAAGGTACGCAATCGAAAAAAATAACAAATAAGTTTGATTTGGTGCATATTTCAACCGGAGAAATATTACGTAAGGAAATTGAGAAACAAAGTCCAATTGGAATCGAAGCCCAAAAACTAATTGATGATGGTAATTATGTTACTGATAATATGGCACTTGAGATAATACGTGGAGAGTTAAACAGAAATGCCAGTGCAAAAGGATTTGTGTTTGATGGTTTCCCGCGAACAATTTATCAGGCTGAAAATTTTTCTAAGATCTTATCTAATCATAAAAATGATATTGATTTAATGATTTCTATTGAAGTTGATCATACTGAAATAATCGAACGCTTAACACAGAGAGCAAAAGAATCCGGACGTCCGGACGACAGGCAAAAAGAAATCATTCAAAAACGAATCGAAATATATAATCATAGAACAGCAAAGGTAGGAGATTATTATAAATCACTCGGAAAATTTGAGTCGATTAATGGAAATGGAGAAATAGATGTTATCTTTGATGAAATTTGCAGAGCAATAGAAAAATATATATAAATGGCAGGGTCGAATTTTGTAGATTATATTAAAATATTTTTTAAATCGGGTAAAGGAGGAGCAGGTTCTCCACATTTACGTCGCGAAAAATTTATTGAAAAAGGGGGCCCGGATGGTGGTGATGGTGGCCGGGGTGGACACATTATTTTAAAAGGCAATGCTCAACTTTGGACATTACTGCACTTAAGATACAAGCGACACATTGTTGCAACAAGTGGTATGGCCGGAGGACAATCGGAAAGTACAGGAGCAAGCGGGAAAGATGTTGTTGTTGAAGTGCCATTGGGAACCGTAGTAAAAGATGTAGAAACAGATGAAGTTATATTTGAAATAACCAATGATCTGGAAGAGAAAATTTTACTTCAGGGAGGTCAGGGAGGTCAGGGAAACACGCATTTTAAAACAGCTACAAATCAAACTCCTCGATATGCACAACCTGGCGAAGATGGTAAAGAAGGTTGGTTTAATCTTGAATTAAAAATTCTGGCCGATGTTGGATTAGTTGGATTTCCAAATGCGGGCAAATCAACTTTATTATCGGTAGTATCTGCCGCGAAACCCAAAATAGCTGATTATCCATTTACTACATTGGTTCCAAATCTGGGGATCGTTCCATATAGAGATATGCAGTCTTTTGTAATGGCCGATATCCCGGGAATAATTGAAGGAGCACACGAAGGTAAAGGTCTCGGATTAAGGTTTTTAAGGCATATCGAACGAAACTCTATGTTACTGTTCATGGTACCTTGCGATAGCGAGGATATTCACAAGGAATATAAAACTTTGCTGGCAGAACTGGAAATGTATAACCCCGAGTTGCTTGATAAGAAAAGAATATTGGCAATTACAAAATCCGATATGCTCGACGATGAGTTGATTCAGGAAGTTAAAAAGGATTTACCTGAAATTCCATATTTGTTTATATCCTCAGTCACTCAAAAAGGAATTCAGGAATTAAAAGATTTAATTTGGATCAATCTTGTATAAGAAATAATATGCTGGAATTTCTTAAAAATATTGATACTCAATTATTCATTTTCTTAAACGGAATTCATTCACCATTCTGGGATAATATGATGTGGTGGATATCTGGATCAAAATCCTGGATTCCAATGTATCTTATCATCATTGGATATATTATTTATAAGTATAGATGGAAAGCCATTTTAACCCTGATTTCAATAGCACTGCTTGTAACTTTAGCTGATCAAATTTCAGTACATGCTTTTAAGGATGTTTTTCAGCGATTAAGACCCTGTCATAATCCAGCCCTTCAGGATATTGTTCATCTGGTAAGAAATAAATGTGGTGGGAATTATGGATTTGTTTCTTCACATGCAGCAAACACTTTTGCTGTTTCAATCTTTTTATCACAACTATTTAAAAATAAATACTTTTCAACTTACATTATTATTTGGGCAAGCATTGTTTCATATAGCCGCATTTATCTTGGTGTTCATTTCCCGTTCGATGTTCTTGGCGGGGCCGTTCTCGGCAGCCTAATTGGATATTTGATTTATTTACTTCACAATTTAATGTTGAATAAATTTCCAAAACTTTTTAAGTAGTTTGTTGTTTGCTTTAATAAAAACAATGTAAAAACATGCTTTGTATTCAAAATAGTAATACGAATCCTTATTTTAATCTTGCAGCAGAAGAATATGTTTTAAGGAATTTTAATGAAAATTGCTTTATGCTTTGGCAAAATGCACCTTCAATAATTGTTGGTAAGCATCAAAATACCTTAGCCGAAATTAATTTCGAATATGTAAAAGAAAATAATATTGATGTTGTTAGAAGATTGTCGGGTGGAGGAGCTGTATTTCATGATCTTGGAAATTTAAATTTTACATTTATTCAAAATGTTGAAGGTGATCATAATCTGGTCGATTTTAAGAAATATACCAAGCCAATTATTGAGGTTTTAACACAATTAGGTGTTAACGCAAAATTCGAAGGCCGAAATGATATCATGATTGATGGGAAAAAAGTTTCGGGTAATGCAGAACATATATTTAAAAAAAGGGTATTGCATCACGGAACGCTCCTGTTTTCATCAAAAATGACAGATCTGTCACAAGCCTTAAGAGTCAATCCATTAAAGTACCAGGATAAAGGAGTAAAATCAGTCCGAAGCAGAGTAACAAACATCAGCGAACATTTGCCAAAACAAATGTCGGTTCTTGAATTTCAGGATGCGATTTTGGAATATGTAATTAAGTCAAATGAAAATACATCAATATACGAATACACAAAGCAAGATATTTTCCAAATTAATAAACTGGTTAATGAAAAATATTCAACCTGGGAATGGAATTATGGTTATTCTCCAAAATACAACTTCGAAAAATTAATTAAAACAAAGGGTGGAACTATCGAAATTCAAATGAATATTGAGAAAGGAATTATTCATGATATTAAAATTTTTGGTGATTTTTTTAACGAACACGATATTTCTGAAATTGAAGATAGCTTAAAAGGAAAAAATCACCAGGAATCGATAATTCGTAATGTGCTTCAAAACCTGACTTTTGAAAAGTATTTCTACAACATTACAATTGATGAATTTATTTTAGCCATGTTTTAATTTTATCTTAACACCAATAATTATAGGCATCTTAGAATAAATCATGTTAAGCAACTTTTAAAATTAGTTGAATCTGTATCAATTTCTTTGTATATTTAATTGAATAATTCTACACTCTCTTTGTAAAGATACGAAGGCATACAAATTATATAACCTTAAAACCCAATATTATGCAAAAGAAATTGTTAATAATCAGCCTAATTTTTTTCTCTTTTGTTTTTATATCATGCACAAATAAAGACAAAAAGGAAGATAAAAAACCTCAAAGTAAAATAGAGAAACTTTTATCAAACTATGCGGATGTTAAATTAGAAACTGATTTAAGTATTCTTAGTAAGAATCAGAAAGAAATGTTACCTTATTTAGTTGAGGCAGCAAAGCTAATTGATGAACTCTACTGGGCACAGACATGCCCCAAAATGAATGAAATAGAAAAATCAATTACCGACGAATCTGTAATGAAGTATTTTAAGATTAATTATGGACCATGGGATAGATTAAACGGCATGGAACCTTTTGTTGATGGAATTGGTCAGCGATACGATGGTGCAAATTTTTACCCTCCAAATATGTCTTTTCAGGAATTCGATGAATTCACCGATTTAAAAAAGTATAACTCTTACACGCTTATTCGTAGAAATGAGCTGGGAAGCCTGCAAACTATACCATATCATATCGCTTATAAAGAAAAATTGGTTCAGATTGCAGATCTTATGAAAAAAGCTGCAGAATTAGCTGATAACAGAGATTTCAAAAAGTATCTTGAATTAAGAGCAGAGGCTTTACTGAATGACAGTTATTACAAAAGCGACATTACCTGGATGGAAATGAAAGATAATATTGTTGATTTTATTGTAGGACCAATTGAGGATGTTGAAGACAGATTGTATTACACAAAAACTTCATATCAATCAATGATTTTAATAAAAGACAAGCAATTTAGTAAAGACCTCGAAAAATATTCATTGTTACTTCCATACCTTCAAAAAAGCTTACCTGTTGATGTTAAGTATAAAACGGAAATTGCCGGCAAGCTATCGGATATTATGGTTTATGACGTAATTTACTGTTCAGGTTATTGGAATACAGGAAGTAAAAAAATAGCCATAACCTTGCCTATTGATGGACAGGTGCAGTTAAAAGTCGGCAGTAGAAAATTGCAGTTTAAAAACGTGATGGGTGCAAAATTTGATAAAATATTAATGCCCATAAGTAAAATATTAATTGCAGATAATCAATTAAAACATGTAACAGAAAAAGCGTTTTTTGAGAATACCATGTTTTATGAGGTTGGGAGCGCTTTAGGAATTAGAAATACGATCAATGGAAATGGTCTCGTTCGTGATGCTTTAAAAGATCAGCATAATGTAATTAGCGAATGTAAAAATGACATTCTTAGCTTATTTTTTGTTACCAAATTATATGAAATGGGCGAAATGAGTAGTGGTGATTTAATGGATAATTATGTTACTTACATGACTGATGTTTTTAGATCTGTTCGTTTTGGGATTGCAAATGATCAGGGTGTTGCTAATATGATAAGATTCTATTATTTTCAAGAAATGGGAGCCTTCTCTAGAGATAGTAAAACTGGAAAGTATAGCATCAATTTTGATAAGATGAAAGAAGCAATGCTTAAATTATCTGAAGAGATATTGGTAATTCAAGGTGACGGAAATTATGAAGCAGCTAAAAAATTAGTGAACGAAAAAGGATTTATTCGTGATGAGTTACTAAATGATTTATATAAGATTCAGAAAGAACGAATACCCAAAGATGTTGTTTTTATTCAGGGACTAGACCAACTTGGTTTAACAGATTAGCAAAGGAAAAGGGAGCTTTTCGCTCCCTTTTATATTTATTCATTTTTGTCCTCAGCTTTTTTAGGAGGTTCATAGCCATATGCCATCCCTTCAATTACATATGTCGGAGGTTCTCCAAATCCACCAACCGATTCTTCTTTCGTAACGAGTACAATCATTCCACCAATGTTGGCAGCTTTTTTCTGAAGTCGTATAATTGCGCTGTTTTTAGCTGATTTAGCACTCCTGCTCCCTGCCGAAGATTGCGCATCAACCATTCCCATTTCATATAGACCCTGAACATCGTTTTTCCGATCAGTAATAATAACAGTTTTCCAGTCGCCTTCTTCAACCATCATCATAACTGGTTTGTTGAAAACTTCCTTTCGGCCATTACTAAAAACTATTTGTTGAATTTGCTTTCTTTCTAAAGTAATCGTTTCATCGGATCCTGGCTCTGAGTATCGAACAGTTAAAGAAGATATGTTTTTTATCTTTACAACTAATTTTTTTCGACCTAACATATAAATTGTGTCAAGATCAGCATACTCTTCTTGAGCAAACAAAGGGAAACTCATAAAAAATGCAAATGCGATAATTATTAAACTTTTAGTTTTCATAATTTGTGAGTTTTTTCAAATATACGTTCTAAATTGCTGTGAAATTAATAAGTTATAAGTTAATATTCAAAAAATATACCAATTTTGAGAATAATTTAAAGTGAAAACAAATAATTAAAATAGATCGATACTTTTATAAAGAATATTATTTTTGAAAAAAAAATTAAATGTCACGCATTATTTTATCTGTTTATGTCTGGTTATTAATTGTAATTATTACCCTTGTAATCTCACCAATATTCTTTATCGTTTGGTTATTAACGGTTCTGTTTGATAAAAAATTAAGTATTCTCCATTCGCTTGCAAATTTTTGGGGAAGCTTATTTACACTTCTGGTTCCCAGTTGGAAAGTAGAAATTATAGGAAAAGAAAAATTAAGTAATGATCCAAAAATAATTGTAGCCAATCATCAGTCTCAGGAGGATATACTTTTAATGTACAGACTTGGCGTTCCTTTTAGATGGATTTCAAAAGCGGAGGTTTTTAAAATTCCATTTTATGGTTGGCTAATGCATTTAAAAGGCGATATTAAATTACAGCGATCGAGCAAGTCAAGTATTAAAAAAATGCTCATTGATGCAGAAAAAGTAATTAACAATGGATGTATCATTACAATTTTTCCTGAAGGTACACGATCAAGAACAGGCAACCTTGGAAATTTTAAGGAAGGTGCTTTTAAGTTAGCTCAAAATACTAAAGTACCTATTTTGCCTGTTGTAATTTATGGTACTGGTCTGCATCTGATCTATCCAAATGGATTATTTAAAGGAAAACATAAAGTTGTTGTGAAAATTCTCGATGAAATCCCTTATTCTGAGTTTAAAGATAAAGAAACCAAAGAATTTGCTAATCATGTTAAAGTCCTGATTGAATCGGAATTGAATAAGTTAAAATTATCGGATAATGGAAATTGATAATCTGCAGGGTATTTATGAGAAACGAATTGATCTATTTAAGCTTAATGAGTTTAAAATTAAAAAACAACTTGTTCTGTTAAGCTTTTTAAGATTTATTTCATTTATTCTGTCAATCATTGTTATTGTTTTACTTAATAAGCAATTCAGTATTTTTCTTTTAGGAATCTTATTCTTCCTTTTTTCACTTTTTATTGCTGGAGTAATTTTTTATTTGAAGAAAACAGAAGTATTAAATCATTTTAAAAATCTCATTAGAATTAATAGTGATGAAATAAACGTTTTAAATAATGATTTTTCGGGCTTTAACAATGGAGAAGAATTTATAAATCGCGACCATGCGTATTCTTACGACCTCGATTTGTTCGGTGAAGGCTCATTGTTTCAATATTTGAACAGAACAGTAACATTAGTTGGCAGAGAACTTTTAGCAAAAAAATTATTAAATATAACGAAGGAAAGTTCATTTGTTGAAAATCAGCAGAAAGGAATAACCGAATTAAACCCTAAAATTGATTGGAGACAAAATTTTATTGCTACAGCTTATTCATGCCCTGTCACGAAAGACGATAACAAAAAAATAAATGATTGGATTGAACAACCGGTTTATTATCTAAAAAGGGTTTTCTTTAAGATCATCGTTGTATTATTACCTGCAGTTACTTTATCTTTTCTGGTTTTACTGCTTGCAGGCATTTCAAGCTACATGTGGTTTGTTTTTTTTGGCTTATTGCAGCTATTCATTGCCAGTCTTTTATTACGAAAAACAAATGAAGAACAAAGAATAGTAACAGAAGAACTTAGAATTTTAAAAAATTATTCAAAATTAATTAAACGAATTGAATCAGAAGAATTTAGCTCGGAGGTATTAAAAAAATTACAAAACAATTTAAAAACAGGAGATTTAAAGGCCGAAGCAGCATTTAAAAAGCTTATAAAAATTATTGATGCGTTTGATACCAGGTTAAATATGATTCTAGGAGTCGTCTTAAATGCAACATTAATGTGGGATTTGTATTCGGTTATGAGGCTTGAGCGCTGGAAAATCAAATATGGACAAAATGTAAAGCAGTGGGTAAAAGTAATTGCTGAGTTCGATTTTTATTGCAGTTTATCAAACTACGCATATAATAATCCTGATTTTATTTACCCCACAATTTCTGATCAAATGATTCTTGAAACAGAAAATCTAGGGCATCCATTAATCCCTGAAACAAAAAGAGTGAATAATAACTTTAAAATTGAAAATCCGGGAGAAATTGATATTATAACAGGAGCAAACATGGCTGGTAAAAGTACTTTTTTAAGAACTGTTGGTATAAACCTTATTCTTGCAATGACAGGGGCACCTGTGTGTGCAAAGAAATTCAATTTCAGGTTAATGGATTTGTACTCGGGAATGCGCACAGCTGATTCTCTTAAAGAAAACGAATCATACTTTTATGCAGAGCTAAAAAGGTTAAAAAAGATTGTAGAAAAGCTTCAAGTTGGAGAGGCTACTTTTATTTTATTAGATGAAATCCTGAAAGGAACAAATTCCATTGACAAAGCCGAGGGATCAAAAAAATTTGTCGAGCATTTAATTCTGCTAAAAGCAACGGGTATAGTTGCTACACATGATCTCACATTATGCGATCTTCAAAAAACACATCCTCAAAACATCAAAAATAAATGTTTCGAAGTTGAGATTCATGGCGATAAAATAAAGTTTGATTATAAACTTCGAGCAGGAATAACTCAAAACATGAATGCTTCGGTGTTAATGCGCCAAATGGGAATTTTTACAAATTAAATTTTTCAACATATTGTTTAATCATTATTTGATGATTTTTATTTACTTTGCGTGATTTACTAATTTATCAACAGCTATATTCTAAGCCTGTTGATAAACAATTTCAGCAAGAACTTTTCTTTTAATTATATTTACGAAAAATTAGGTGAAATGACGGCGATTTATACAGAAGACAGTATTCGTACTTTAGATTGGAAAGAACATATCAGGAAGCGCCCGGGAATGTACATTGGCAAATTAGGCGACGGGTCTGCTCAGGATGATGGTATTTACGTTTTATTGAAAGAGGTTATGGACAATTCCATCGATGAATTTATGATGGGATATGGCAAAACAATCGAAATAGAAATGACCGATAATTTTGTTAAAGTAAGAGATTATGGTCGTGGTATACCTTTGGGAAAGCTTAAAGATGTTGCTTCAAAAATGAATACCGGAGCAAAATATGACTCTAAAGCATTTAAAAAATCAGTAGGATTAAACGGGGTGGGGATTAAAGCAGTAAATGCTTTATCATCAAACTTTAAGATTGAAGCCTACAGAGAAGGTGAAGTTAAGAGTATTGAGTTTGCCAGTGGAGAGCTAGTTAGAGATGAC
This sequence comes from Bacteroidales bacterium, assembly GCA_003446015.1. Lineage (GTDB taxonomy): Bacteria > Bacteroidota > Bacteroidia > Bacteroidales > UBA12077 > UBA12077. Next base: position 22,158 of record DMBU01000071.1, read on the forward strand.
GAAATACAAAAAACGATAGAAAAAAATGGAACCTTAACAACATTTGTTCCTGACAGGGACATATTTGGAGAATTCCATTACATAGAAGAATATGTTGTTATTTTAATTCATAATTATGTATTCTTAAACTCAGGACTTACAATAAAATTAAATGGTGAAAAGTATTTTTCTGAAAACGGGTTACGTGATTTGCTGGAGCAAAATATGAGTACCGATGGTATTTATCCAATAATACACTTAAAAGGCGAAGATATTGAAATAGCTTTAACACACGGAAATCAATATGGTGAAGAGTATTACAGTTTTGTTAATGGACAGCATACCACTCAGGGAGGATCACATTTAATTGCATTTCGCGAATCCTATATAAAAACAATTCGGGAGTTTTATAAAAAAGATTTCGATCCATCAGATATTCGAACTTCTATCGTTGCAGCAATTAGTATTAAAGTTGAAGAACCTGTTTTCGAATCACAAACTAAAACGAAATTAGGATCAAAGAATATTGGTCCGAATGGTCCGACAATCAGAAATTTTATTGGAGATTTTCTTAAAAAAGAATTAGACAATTTTCTGCATAGAAATAGTGAAGTTGCTGAAGCTTTACAAAGAAAAATTATTGAATCAGAGAAAGAACGAAAAGCAATATCAGGAATAAAAAAATTAGCCAAACAAAGAGCAAAAAAATCAAGCTTACATAATAAAAAACTTCGCGATTGCAGAATTCATTTTAACGAGAACGATGAGCGTAAAAGCGAATCGGTGATTTTTATTACCGAGGGTGATTCGGCAAGTGGATCAATTACAAAATCGCGCGATGTAAATACCCAGGCCGTTTTTAGTTTAAAGGGTAAGCCTTTAAATACATATGGTTTAACTAAAAAAATTGTTTACGAAAACGAAGAGTTTAATTTATTACAAGCAGCACTCGATATTGAAGAGGGTGTTGAAAATTTACGATATAATAAAGTAATTATAGCAACTGATGCCGATGTTGATGGTATGCATATTCGGCTTCTACTAATTACATTCTTCCTTCAGTTCTTTCCAGATATGATTAAAAACGGACATTTATATATTCTACAAACACCGCTGTTTAGAGTTCGTAATAAGAAAGAAACTATTTATTGTTATAGCGAGGATGAAAGAACGAATGCAGTAAATAAATTAAAGAACAGTCCTGAAATTACAAGATTTAAAGGATTAGGTGAGATATCTCCTGATGAATTTAAGCATTTTATTGGCAAGGACATACGTTTAGATCCTGTTCGTTTAAGAAGAGACGATGCTGTTAAAGATTTATTAGAGTTTTATATGGGTAAAAACACACCCGAACGACAGGATTTTATTGTTGAGAATTTGAAAATTGACGTGGTTGATTAAATAAGAGGATACGAGGAATGAGTACAGAGAAACAGGATGAATTTGATAAACAAAAAAACGAAGAAACTGAAGAACAATCAGAAATGACTGAAAAAGAAAGGCAAAGCGAAGAACTCCATAAAATTGTGCATTTATCAGGAATGTATAAAGACTGGTTTCTCGATTATGCTTCTTATGTTATTTTAGAGAGAGCAGTTCCTCATTTACATGATGGTTTAAAACCTGTTCAGCGTAGAATTCTACATGCAATGAAACGTCTGGACGATGGTCGTTATAATAAAGTAGCAAACATTATTGGTTATACCATGCAGTATCATCCGCATGGCGATGCTTCAATTGGAGATGCCTTGGTTCAACTTGGACAAAAGGATCTTTTAATTGACATGCAAGGAAACTGGGGTAATGTTGCAACTGGTGATAGTGCTGCTGCTCCACGATATATTGAAGCTCGATTATCAAAATTTGCTCTTGATGTTGTTTTTAATCCTAAAACAACTGCATGGAAAAAATCATACGATGGAAGAAATGATGAACCAGTTACTTTACCCGTAAAATTCCCCTTGCTTTTAGCCCAGGGAGTGGAAGGTATTGCAGTTGGACTGGCTTCGAAAATATTACCTCATAACTTTAATGAGCTTATTGATGCTTCCATTGCATACTTAAAAGGGAAAGATTTTGAACTTTATCCCGATTTTCCTACAGGAGGTATAGCCGATTTTAGTAAATATAATGATGGTATTCGTGGGGGATCAGTTAAGGTTAGAGCAAAAATTGAAAAAGAAGATAAAAAAACATTAAAAATTACTGAATTACCTTTTGGAAAAAATACACAAAGCTTAATTGATTCAATTCTAAAAGTAGTTGAAAAAGGGAAAATTAAAATCCGAAAAATTGACGACAATACAGCTGCTAATGTTGAAATTTTGGTTCATTTACATCCCGGTACTTCCCCAGATCAAACTATTGATGCTCTTTATGCATTTACCGATTGCGAAGTGCCTATTTCTCCAAACTCTTGTGTAATTGAAGATAACAAACCTGTTTTCTTAGGGGTTACCGAAATGTTAAAACGATCTGCTGATAATACAGTTCATTTACTTAAACGCGAATTAGAAATTAAAAAAGAAGAGTTACAGGAATCATGGCATTTATCATCATTAGAAAAGATTTTTATCGAAAACAGAATTTACCACGATATTGAAGAATGCGAGACCTGGGAATCTGTAATTTCTACAATTGATAAGGGTTTGGAGCCATTTAAGAAGTTATTACTGCGTGAAGTTACCGAAGAAGATATTGCTAAGCTTACCGAAATTAAAATTAAAAGAATAACACGTTTCGACGTTAAAAAAGCTGACGAATATATTAAGGGTGTTGAAAACGAAATCAAGGAAGTTCAAAATCACTTAGATCACATTATTGATTACGCCATAAATTATTATAAGCAAATCAGAAAAAAACATGGCGATGGTCGTGATCGAAAAACTGAAATCAGAAACCTTGATACCATTGCCGCAACTCAGGTGGTTGTTGCTAACGAAAAACTTTATGTAAATCGTGAAGAAGGATTTATTGGCACAGGACTTAAAAAGGACGAGTTTGTTAGCGAGTGTTCCGATATTGATGAAGTAATTGTATTTCTTCGTGATGGCAAATATGTAATTACAAAGGCCGATGATAAGGTATTTGTTGGGAAAGACATTATTCATGTAGCTGTATTTAGGCGTAACGACGATAGAACAATCTATAACATTATTTATCGTGATGGATTAAACGGAGCCATTATGATTAAACGTTGTGCGATAAAGGGTATTACGCGTGATAAAGAATATGATATTACTAAAGGAACGAAGGGATCAAAGATTCTTTACATGACAGCAAACCCAAATGGAGAAGCTGAAGTGGTGAAAATATATCTCCGCCCACGTCCAAGATTAAAGAAACCTGTATTTGAATTTGCTTTTAGCGAATTAGCCATAAAAGGACGTCAATCAATGGGGAATATTTTATCTAAATATGCAGTTCATAAAATTGTTCTGAAAGACGAAGGTGTGTCAACTTTAGGAGGAAGAAAAATCTGGTTCGAAGAAGAAGTGTTACGTTTGAATGCCGATGGCAGAGGAAAATATCTGGGTGAGTTTCATGGTAACGATAAGATTTTGGTAATTACAAAATCAGGGAAATATCGCTTATCTACATATGAATTAATGAATCATTTTGAAGATGACGTTATGCTTGTTGAGAAGTTCAGAGCAGAGAAAATATTCTCAGCAGTATACTATGATGCCGATTTGGAATTTTATTATTTAAAACGATTTACCATTGATCCTATTGATAAGTTAACAAGTTTTATTGGCGATAATGAAGAATCCCGCCTAATAAAATTAACAGAAGTTGAATATCCACGATTGGAAGTTTCCTTTGGAGGAACACATAAAAATCGTGACAATGAAATTATTGAGGTTGCAGAATTTATCAGTGTTAAAAGTTATAAAGCTCGCGGAAAACGTTTGTCGAATTACGAAGTAAAGGTGGTTAAAGAAATTGAACCCTTAATTGTAAAAGAAGAAGAGCCAGAGATTCATGAGCATCCAGAAGATTTGAAAGATGAAGACACATCCCAAATGAGTTTGTTTGATGATGGAAATGAGTAATCAGTTTTTTACTTTTAAGATTTTTTGTATATTTAATATTCAAATTTGGGACCTATGAGAGTATTTTTGATTGGCTTTATGGCAAGTGGTAAATCTTCAGCAGGTAAAAGGCTCGCTAATAAAATTGGATTACCATTCGTTGATTTAGATGATTATATAGAAGAAAAATACAACACTACTATTCGTTTACTTATTTACGATAAGGGAATGGATAGATTTAGAGAAATTGAAAAGGAATGTCTGGAAACTTTAATAAATGAGCATGAAGATATTTTAATCTCTACAGGTGGTGGTACTCCTTGTTATTTTGATAATATAAAACTAATGAACAAATCAGGAATAACAATTTACCTTGAGGTTGATATTCCTACCCTTGTAGAACGACTCATGTATGCCAAAAAAGACAGGCCTTTAATTTGGGGTAAATCAAGAGAAGATCTAGCTGTTTATGCAAAAGAATTACTTGAACGCCGGCAAGTGGATTATAATCAGGCCAAATATAAAGTTAATGGTAAAAACTTAAAAATTGATTCGCTAGTTGATTTAATTAATATGAAGGCTTGATTTCTTTCAGATTCTTATACCAATTGATAAAACATCATCGACTTGTGCTTGTTTTTCTTTCCAGTTAATGAAGGTTTCAAATAGAATTCTTTTTTGTTCGACCATTTCTTTTTCATGAATATCAAGAAGTAATTCACGCAAATTACCTACCCGAAATTTCTTTTTCAGCGGTCCGCCAAACTGGTCGGCATAACCATCTGTAAACATGTAAAAGGTATCTCCTTTATAAATATCAATGGTGTGATTCGTAAATTGGGCAATTGATTTTTCTGATAAGCCAACAGGCATTCTGTCTGCTTTTATAATGGTTAACATATGATCATGAATATAATACAAATGGTTATATGCACCGGCATATTCCAGTTTCATGTTTTCATAATCCACAATGATTAAAGAAATATCCATGCCATCTTTTGATTCATCAATCCTGTTAGCATGAACCATGGTCTTAATGATTTTCTTCCTTAACTGGTTTAAAATTTCATTGGGTTTAATAATATGTTCATCGTAAATAATTTCATTCAGGAAATTAATTCCGATAATACTCATAAATGCACCAGGAACTCCATGGCCGGTACAATCGGCTGCAACAATAATCGATTTGTTCTCAACTTGTGCAACCCAGTAAAAATCACCACTTACTATATCTTTGGGTTTAAATAAACAAAAGCCATCCTTTAAGATCTTTTGTAATGTTAATTTATCGGGGAAAAGTGCAATTTGAATATGTTTTGCATACTCGATACTATCTGTGATATCTTTATTCTGTTTTAAAATCCAGTTAGTTTGTGATTCTGAAATATCAATCTGACGCTGAATTTCGTCGCGCTGAGCTTCAATTTCATCTCGCTGAGCTTCAATTTCTTCTTTTTGTTGTATAACTTCAGCATTCCGTAATCTTAAAATCTGATTATTTTTTCTTCTTAATTTATTGTTAGATATTAAAACAACGAGCAGGATGCTAAAAATTATTAATACAGATAGTCCAAAAATATTAAGAATATTCTTTTGCCTTTTTTGTTTATTTAAAAGCTCAATTTCTTGTTGTTTTTTATCAGATTGATATTTTAATTCTAATTCAGCTATTTGTGAGTTTGATTCTTTATTTATTCTTTTATTTTTTAATTCATAAAATCTTTCAAGATAATCCAATGCTTTTTCTGTATTATTAATTTCTTTATAAGTTAGATATAGAATTTCATAATTAAGTTCAACGGTGTGATTAAATTTTAACGAATCTGAAATTAATAAACTTTGTTCACAATAGTTAATTGCTTTTGAGAAGTTCCTTAATTTGAGATTAATTCCTCCTAAATTTAGATAGGAAGTGGAAATCCCATCCATATCATTTAACTTTAGTTCAATATCTAATGATTTCTTGTAATAATCTCTTGCTTGAGCAAATAAATTAAGATGTTCATGCAATACTCCTAAATTATTATATGTACTGCTTAAGCCATTAATATCATTACGCCTTTGGTTTATCTCTAAAGATTTTTGATAACATTGGATTGCTTCGGTATATAAATCCATTGCCCTGTAAACAATTCCCAGATTGTTATATGCTCGACCTATTCCTCGTTCATTAGTATTCTCGGTTTGAATAGTTAGAAATTTTTTAAAGTAGTCTAATGCTGTTTTAAAATTATCCTGAAAAAAATAGGCCTCACCTAATATCTGATAACAGTATTCAATAATATGCGCACTATCATGTTTTTCGGCAAAAATTAAAAATTCATTTGCTAATCGGATTGCTTTGTCCGGGGAGTTATAAATGTAATAATCAGTTAAAAGATAGTAATATGGTATTTTTTCAATTCCTTCAGATTTTTTTAATATTATTTCAAGTGAATCAACATTTTGATTTTGCGAAATTGATATGCTTGTCCCAAAAGTGAAGAAGAGGATAATTAATAAAATAAAAAAAGCTGGTATACTTTTTTTCATATCAGCAAAAAGAAAATAAATTTACGTAATGATCTAAAATACGTAAAAAAAGGCAAAAAGATTCAAAATATTATTTTCTTTTATTGTTCTCTTAAAAAACGACTAAGCAAAAATTTGAAGATCATGGAGTTTCTTGTAAATACCTTTTTTCTCGATTAGGAAAACATGTTTTCCTCTTTCAACAATTTCTCCTTCATGCAGAACACATATCTCATCAGCCTCACGAACGGTTGATAATCGGTGTGCAATAACAATTGATGTTCTGTTTTTCATTAATTTAAAAAGAGCATCCTGTACCAATTTTTCTGATTCTGTATCTAAAGCAGACGTAGCCTCATCGAGAATTAAAATTGGAGGATTTTTTAAAACTGCACGGGCTATGCTTATTCGCTGTCTTTGTCCACCTGAAAGTTTACTTCCTCTATCGCCAATATTGGTTTGGTAACCGTGCTCGGTTTGCAAAATAAATTCGTGTGCATTGGCAACTTTTGCAGCAGCAATAATTTCTTCTTCGGTAGCATTTTCCATTCCGAATGCAATGTTGTTGTAAATGGTATCATTAAACAGAATAGATTCCTGACTTACAATCCCCATTAAATTACGCAGATCCTTAATTTTTACATCCTGAATGTTATTCCCATCAATAATAATCTCGCCTTCCAATATATCGTAAAATCGGGGTAACAAATCAACAAGAGTCGATTTACCCGAACCTGATTGTCCAACCAGGGCAATGGTTTTTCCCTTTTCAATTTTTAGATTAATGTTCTTTAAGACATAATCCTCAATGTATTTGAAACTAAGATTTTTATATTCAACATAGTTTTCGAATCCTTCAATTGATATTGCATCAGGTTTTTCTTTAATGGTTATATCTGCATCAAGAATAACATCAATTCTGTCTAAAGACGCTAATCCACGTTGTAGGTTGTAATAAGCAGTAGAAAGATCTTTTGAGGGAGGAATGATTTGTGAAAATATGGCAAGGTAAGCGATAAATGTTTGAGGGAGCATACTTACATCCTGATTTAAAACCATGCTTCCTCCATACCACATTATAATAATGATAACAATTGTTGCTAACAATTCACTAGCCGGACCAGCAAGATCTTTTCTTCGCCAAATTTTATTCATTAATTGGGTATAGGCATTGTTTTCGTCAAAAAAACGCTGGTGTATCTTTTTCTCTGTATTAAAGGCTTTAATAATTCTAAGTCCAAAAAGTGTTTCTTCAATATACGACATAATTAAGCCGAGCATATTTTGTCCTTTTACCGATTTCCGACGTAATGATTTACCAATTCGTCCAATAATCGCACCTGATACTGGTAGTAATATAAGTACAAATAAGGTAAGAAATGGACTCATAATAAATAGTGCCAGTAAATAAACAATAATTGTAATAGGGGCTTTTATTGCATTATTTAAAGATCGCACAACAGAAACTTCAACTTCTTGCACATCGCTTGTCATTCTTGAAATGAGATCTCCTTTTCGTTCTTCAGTAAAATATGAAAGTTGTAATCCTAAGATTTTTTCATTTAGTTGATTTCTTATGTCGCGAACAACTCCATTACGCAAAGGAGCCATTACATAATTACTTGCATATTGTAAAAGGGTTTTAAAGAAAACAAATATTACAACTAAAATACTTACAGTTAATAATGCCTGATTTGCTCCCTGGTTTACAATAACCTGGCTTAAAAAATAATAGAAGTTTTGTTTAATTGCTTCTGCGTTGAATGCAAATTCTACAGAGTTTTCTACCATGGGTTGGTTTTCAAAAAGAATACCCAGAAACGGGATTACCATTGTAAATGAAAACAACGAAAAAATTGTTGATAATAAAGAAAGTAAAATGCTTGAAATCCCTTGCCACATATAAGGGATCATATATTTTAAAATTTTACCAAATCCGCGCATATTAATGTTTTGTTTTGGAATGAAGTAACAAAAGTAGGAAAAATTAAATTAGAAAATTAGAAATACGTGGGATTGAATTCGTTAATGCTCACTTTTATATTTTTTTAACAGTTTTAAAACTGAAAATAGATAAAAGGTTGAATCTCTGCTGATTTAGCCTGATATAAAATAAATATCACCAAAATAGTAATGAGTATTTTAATGCTTAAGTGACTTTTAATAAACATTCCCCGATAAAACTCTTTAATCGAAGCAGGTAGCCAATGCACAAGATATCCAATAAGCATAATAAGAAATATTTTATTGTATGAAGAAATCATAACAGGAACAAGCTCCGGTTGAAAATTACCAAAGATTTGTTTTATCATTCCTAATGAATCTTGCATTGATTCGGCACGGAAAAAAATCCATGCAAACGTTACTAAGTGAAATGTTAAGAAAACAGAGATAAAGTGGGAAAAGAGATTCTTACTTGATCGCGAAGTATAATGTTTTCTATACCTGGTATTCAGTTTTACCCATAATTTATGTATTACCAATCCTAATCCATGTAAGCCACCCCAGATAATAAAACGCAAACTTGCGCCGTGCCACAAACCTCCAAGGAGCATAGTAATTAAAAGATTAATATAAGTACGTGTTTTTCCCTTTTTATTTCCTCCCAGTGGAATATACAAATAATCGCGCAGCCATGTTGATAAGGAGATATGCCAACGTCGCCAAAAATCTGTTATATTCATTGCTTTGTACGGAGAATTGAAATTAATAGGTAAGCGAAATCCTAATAAAAGAGCTACTCCGATGGCAATATCAGTGTAACCTGAAAAATCGCAATAAATCTGAATAGAATATCCATAAACAGCCATTAGATTCTCAAATCCGGTAAACGATAAAGGAGAATCGAAAACCCGATCAACAAAATTAATTGAGATGTAATCCGAGATTAGCATTTTCTTTATTAATCCATTCAGAATTAGGAAAATGGCATGCCCGAATTCTTGCCGGCTTAGTTTAAATTTCTGATATAACTGAGGAATAAACTCAGCAGCTCGAACTATTGGACCTGCAACTAATTGTGGAAAAAATGAGACATAAAATCCAAAATCAATAATATTTTTAACTGGCTTCAGTTTATTGCGATAAACATCAACAGTATAACTTATGGTTTGAAAAGTATAAAATGATATACCTACGGGTAAAATAATTGCCGAAATATTAAATGATGATCCTGTCAAGTTATTAGTCCAATCTGCTAATAAATTTATCACTTTAATATCAGTATGAAATGCAGTATTAAAAAGATCCGTAAAGAAATAGGCATATTTGAAATAAGCAAGTAAGCTTAAATTAATAAATACACTTGTTGCTACAAATATTTTCTTTTTAGTAATTGTTTTTGCACTATAAATGAGTTGTCCGAGGGTAAAATCAACAATGGTTGAGAAAATAAGTAAACTAAAAAAATATCCTCCTGATTTATAATAAAAAAATAAACTCATAAAAAACAGGTAGGCATTTCTCAATGGATTTTTTTTATAAATAATTGAATAGAATATCAATAAAAAGGCAAAGAACCCCCAGAAATAAAGCCGAGTAAAAAGCAAGGGTTTTGCTTCGGAATAGATTAATATGTCCTTTAAAATATCCATGAATTATTTTATTCCATTTTTCTCGATTAAATCAATTAATGCTTTTGCAAATAGCTCACCCTGTATTTCGTATCCAATTCTTTTAAAATGCAGTTTATCCTGGCCGGTTAAACCTTTTTTATACCAATCGTGTATTGAGTTTTCACCTCCCATAATTGAATAAAAATCCCAAATACTTAATTGAAATTCATTGCCAATTTTTAAAATGTTATCTCGTACAAGTTGAATATTATCGTTTTTAATATTTCCATCTTTTAAATGATCATTTGGAGTTGTGAGAATAATGGCAGCTTTCGGTGAGATGTCACGAATCTGGTAAATCAAATCTTTTAATTCGAATTCATGTTTTAAATTCGAGAAGTCCTTGTTGTAAGCTTCGTTAGTTCCCAACGAAAGAATCACTAAATCAGGATTTATAATCCTAAGATGATCGGATAAAAAGTCGCATTTCAAATAAGATTGAGCAGTTGCTCCATTTACACCAATGGTATGATAATTTATTTTTGATAGATCATTATCAAGGATAATTCCATATAGCTCAACATAATTACTTGTATCATTATTAGCTATATGAATTAAAACAGAGTCGGTTAAATTATCCAATTGAACAAAAGAATATCCATCTTCAGAAATGGATTCTTTTCCGTTTATCATTATTTGAATTGAGCTGTCGGTATTGTAAAGTAGTTTCACTTTATCAAAAAAGTATTTTACCGGATAAGTGTATTTCTGATTTTGCATTTTTATGCTGATTGTTGAACGGGAACTGTTTGTTCTGACAGTAATTCCCGATAATCCAAGCTTACAGGATTTATCTTTATCAACATTTTTACACCATTCCCAATCTCCTGTAGATTTAACTTTGTAAAAGAAAGGATTATTGGTTTGTGCAACAGTGTATGGAAAAAGAAATCCGGGCGATGCAAAATTGTCAATTGGACTGATATATTGAAAAAGGAATTGTTTAATTTTCTCGGTTAAAAAACCAGCCTGTAAATGAGAATCACCGATATGAACGATCCGGATTTTCTCGGAATTCCCTGCCTGGAGTTTATGAATAAAGTTTGTAAGATTCGAGTCAGCCTCATTAACAATGATTTTATTTTGATCACATTCAATAAATGGCAATGTATCGCATAAAGACTGGCCTCTTGTAAAAAGACTTATCATTAAAAATAGTGGTATTAATAAGTTCTTTGTTAGGATTCTCATTTTTTATTTTCCTGTAATTTTAGATATTCATTGTAATCATACATGAGCGCTTCGTAAAACATTTTAGCAATTACGGTTGATCCTTTCCATGAAAAATGCGTGAAATCAGGTCGGGCCAACGAAGGATTAGCATTTACCCACGATGGCATTGAGTTTTTTCCTCCCATAGCTTCATACATATCCCAAAAAGCACATCCGGCTTTAAATGCTGCATTTTTCTGAGCTTCACGAATATTTTCAATATTAGGATACGATTCGTATATTCCCCGATTATTTCTCGACATGTCTGAAACACCAATAACAATTATACTAATGTCGGGGCGGAGTCCTTTCAATGTTTTAAGTTGTTTATAAAATTGTTTTTCATAATAGGAGTAATCTTGTGTAATATAAGGAACCAGATTAACACCAAACTCCATGATAATTAATTTAGTATTTATTTTTTGATACATCGATCGAAGGAAAGCAAGATCTGTTCGGGTAAAATCAGTTCCACTGCTTCCTCGTAACGGAATATTGTCGACAGCAATACCTGAATGATCATCTAATGCAATGGCATAAATATCAGGGCTGTCCTCACCCTTAAAACTTATTGTTATTTCATCCAACGTGCCGTCAATATCCCACGATAAAGTATTTAGCTGGTGCGAAGGGGCTATTAATTCGGCATCAAGGGTTTTATCTTTATATTTCAGTTCTGCAATAAAAGGTTTTTCGTTGAATCCGTAAAACACCCTGCATTGCTTAAATCTTCGGGTTCTTAAGTAAGTTAAATTCGATTTAGAAAGTTTTATTTCTCCGAAATACATTTTATTATCAGACGAACTAATTGGAGCAAAACGACCAAGGCTCATTAAAGCACCGAGTCGTTTATGATATATATTTCCATTTTTAATACTCTGAATTGTAAATCGATCCCAGCTACCACTTAATTTAAGCTCCATGGAAATAGTTGTACCCTTAATTAATACGGGAGCAAACATTCCAATTCCCGAACCTCCAAACTCTTTTTGTAACTCATTTCGAATATATGAAGTAATACGGTCTCCTTCAATCTGGGAATCTCCGTAATGTAAAATTCGAATAAGTTCTCCTGAACTTTTTAAATTTTTAAGCTGGCTATAAAATTGGTAAAGAACGCTCTTATCATTATTCGGATATTCAAGGTTTTGCCTGATAGCTCCGGGAGTTCTTTTGTTCTTAGTGCTTTTAATTGAATCGATTGTGGTGATTGAGTCTGTTTTTATTTCAGGCTTTAAAGAATCTGGTAAAACATGCAAACTATCAGTGAAACGATTAAAAGTATCTTCGGATAAATTATTTAAATTCTCAATGATATCAGATTGATGATATTCTAATATTTCTGAAATATCAGCATATTTAGATTCTTCAGAAGTAAAAATGTTTTTAATATCAGGAAATTGTAACAGCAGGTTGTTTCCAATTCGAATTCCATTTTTAGGAAAAACAAGAGAAAGCAATGATAGCAAAATGAAAATACTTAAAAAGAAAAGTAATGTTTTATATGGTTTCATTTAGGTATCGCTTGAGCTTTTCAAATTGATTCCTAAATATATCAATATTTATTTAAATGAATTAATATTATAAGAAAATGAGAGTTTTTTTAATAAAAATAATATCTTACATTAAAGATGAGATATAATCTACACCTATTAGCTGAAAAAAAGCAATGAAAAACGGAACTACTCAGATTGTTCAACTTTTTGATTAGTTGTGCTTTATGATTAAAAATTCCACACAAAGAACGCTGAGTAAAAGAAACGCAAAGCGCATATTATAAACACTTTGCGATTTTTGCGATATTCTTTGCAAACTTTGCGTGAAATGTATATCCTATTAATATTTAATTAAATAGGATTATCCATCCTACTTAAATAGTTGCTGAAAAACAGACTAATTAAATCCACCGTCGTTTCCTGATCATTATAATTCCGATAGATGCAATAAATACAGAGAATCCAATAATGCCCCAGAAAGCATAAGGTGTTTTTTCAAAATGATTGGGTACATTCATTCCGTAAAAACTGGCAATCATGGTTGGAATAGCCAAAATGATTGTTACTATGGTTAATTGTTTCATCACAATATTTAAATTGTTGGAAATAACCGAAGCAAATGCATCCATCATACCACTTTGAATATCACTGTAGATTTTAGCCATTTCAATAGCCTGTTTATTTTCAATCATTACATCTTCTAAAAGTTCTTCAGAGTATTCGTTGTTTTTTATCAGTCTCGATGATTTAAACTTGGTAAACAAAAACTCGTTGGAGCGCAAGGAGGTTGAGAAATATACAAGGCATTTTTCCAGTTTTAGCAGTTTTTGTAATTCTTCATTTTTAGTCGATTTTTCGAGATCTTTCTCAACCATATTCGTTTGAAAGTTGATTTGCCTTAAATAACGATGATACATATTTGTAGTATGTAAAAATAAATTAAGAATAAAATCAACCCGGTTTTTATAATCAAGTATTTTTCTTCTTTTCTGATTAAAAAATTCAGATAAAACTAGATTTTCTCTTTGACATAAGATTAGGATATAATCGTCAGAAAATATAATTCCTAAAGGAATCGTTGAAAAAGGAACACCATTTTCAGGGGTTTGAATCGGAATTCTTAAAATAAGAATAAGTTTATCATCTTCAACTTCTAAACGAGAACGTTCATCAACGTCCATTATATCCTGAATAATATCTTCCGGAATTTGAAAGGTCGATTTTAAAACATCTTTTTCATCTTCAGTGGGAGAAGTTATATTTACGATGCAAGCTTTTTTAAATGCTTGTATTGGTAGTAATCCGCTAGAAATAATTTGCCAGTAAGATATCATTGTTTGTACCTCCATATTTGATGTTCAGAGGAGGTACCAGAAGTATTCTCCTTAGAACGAGTTAAAAACTATAAATTTCGGGTAATAATCGTCCATTTTTCTTAAAACTTTTATTGCGCTGCAAAGGTATATTTTTTATCTGTTTTTTAACTAAAATATGTATTGAATCTGACAAATTGTGTTTTATGGAAACTCTTTTAATCAGAACAGATCTTTTTTATTTCTGGAGAATATTTTTTTAATTTCGTTATTGTATAGTTATCTTGCAAACAATTAAAAGTGAAAAGAGTGAAGATTCTAATCATAGAAGACGAAAAGCCCTTGTCAGACTCAATAGTTGAATATTTAACTACTGAAGGACATTTGTGCGAAGCTGTTTATAATTACGAAGGGGCAATTGAAAAAATTGAACTTTACGAATACGATTGTGCCATTGTTGATATAAACTTACCTGACGGAAGCGGACTGGAGATTATAAAAAAGATAAAAGCAGATTTGATTTCACTAGGAATAATTATAATATCGGGAAGAAACTCTCTTGAAAACAGAATTGAAGGTTTGGAGATAGGAGCCGATCATTATCTTACTAAACCCTTCCATTTAGCTGAATTAAATGCTCATTTAAAATCCATAAACCGAAGAATAAATTTTAGCGGACATAACGAAATCATTGTGAATGAAATAAAAGTTCTCCCTGAAGAACATAGGGCTTTTGTTAAAGAAACAGAACTAAAACTTACTAAAAAGGAATATGATTTATTGCTTTTTTTTATTTCAAATAAAAACAGGGTAATAACTAAAATAAGTTTAGCAGAATACCTTTGGGGTGATTTTATGGATACAGCCGATTCATTTGATTTTATTTATACACACATTAAAAACCTTCGAAAAAAATTATTGAATCTGGGCTGTGCTGATTATATTCAAACAGTTTACGGGGTTGGCTACAAATTTGATTTAACCATAGGATGAAATTACTAACTAAAACAACTCTTAATTTTCTTTCAGTCACCCTTTTTATTTTTTTATTTGGGATTGTAGCTTTTTATTTTCTTTTACGGGAGCAGGTTGATCAAAATATTAATTTTGAGCTTGAGAAACGTAAGCAAAGTATTTTAACAGAATTAAACGCTGTAGGCCCGGCAACAAATCTTCCTCCTAATCCTAATGAACGGGTTGTTATTCACATGCTTACCGATGATGAAAAAAGCCCTGATATTGTTTATGCCGATACATTAATCTTCGATCATGCCCAGAAGAAATACATACCTTTTAGAAAGCTTGGATTTACAGCAACTTATAATAAACAAAAAGCTTATATTCAAATATTTAAATCACTCGAAGAATCGGATTTGTTAATTATTCGAATATTTTTAATCCTTACACTTTTAGTCATTGTTCTTATCCTTTCATTGTTGTTAATGAATCGGATTACTTTAAAACAATCATGGAAGATTTTTTATGATACCATAAAAAAAATAGGCCATTATGACGTTAACAATCATGAGCAGTTTGTTTTACAAAGTTCAGACATTAAGGAGTTTGAAGATCTTAATCGGGTAATTCAAACTATGACAAACAGAATTAATGCTGATTATATCAATTTAAAAGAATACACCGAAAATGCTTCCCACGAAATACAGAATCCTTTGGCCATTATTAATTCCAAGCTTGAGTTATTACTACAATCAAGTGATTTAGGTGAGCACAATTACAAAGCGGTTGTAGATGCATATGAAGCTTCGAATCGATTATCAAGATTAAATAAAACTTTAATATTGCTCGCTAAGATAGAAAACAGACAGTTTCCTGAATCACGTGATGTGAATTTAAAAGAGATCATAAATAATCAATTTGAGTTATTAGAAGATTTACTTGATTCGAAAAAAATCAGGATTGAAAATAACATTCAGACGAATTTTACTGTAAATATGAGTCCGTATTTAGCAGAAATATTGTTTATGAATTTAATTAAAAATGCAATTAGACATAATATTAAGAGTGGGCAGATTATAATTCAGCAATCGGAAAATACAATTAAGATCTCAAATACAGGACCTGAGTCGAATTTGAGTTCTGAAGACCTGTTTAAACGATTCCATAAATCTTCAGAATCTTCAGAATCTCTTGGATTAGGACTTTCTATTGTAAATAAAATTTGTGAAGTATACCAATTTGAAATCGGCTATAACTATGAACAAATGCACAATTTTACGATTAAATTTAAGCAATAGATGTAAGCATTTGGCAACTTCCTGATTTTATTTTTAAACTACAGAATTTCTTCAGAATTAGATTATATGTTTGTATAAGAAAAATTACAATAGTTTTTTTTATAGCAAGTTAATATTAATTGATAGAATCAAAGTTGTTAGACGGCAAACTAACAACTTTTTTTCATTTTGGCCTATCTTAAAAATCCTATATACATTTTATTCTTCAATTCTACTTAAATTCACCCACCGGAAAATTGATTCACATAAAAAAAATCTGTTAATTTGAATTGAAACCTAAAACTATATGATTATGGATTTGCAAGGTGGTTTTTATGTTATAAAAATATTGCATTATATAATTAGTGCAACATTTCTGATTATTGCGGTGATCTTAATCTCAAGGTCAATAACAGGAATTGTAAAAAAATTAAAATATTCATTTTTTGATAGATTTTTATCATTAATTTTTATCATAAACCTATACCTACAGTTAATATTTGGATTAATACTTTTTTCTAACCTCGGTTCATCCCTCGGGTACGATTACGTTAGTGCTGATGGTACAGTTAAAATGGTTTCAAAAAGATTTTGGCCCATAGAACATATTGCACTAATGATATTTGCGCTTCTCATCGCAAATTTAGGGTTTATCTTTTCAAATAAATCGCAGGAAAGTAAATCAAAATACAGAAACGTATTGGTGTATTACTGTTTAGCAATTGTAATCATAGCCTATTCATTAAGTTCAATTTACCTCTTCTAATCATAAATTTCATGAAAAATTATTTGTTTTCTATAGTGATTTTTTTCGCTCTTGAATTTCAGTTAGTAGGGCAAAATTCAAATAACTTTGTTCAATTTGTTAATCCTCTGGTTGGAACCAAAAACATGGGTCATACATATCCCGGAGCTACTGTTCCTTTTGGCATGGTTCAATTAAGTGCGGAGACCGATACAGTACAATATGATTCGAATGGTAAATATAATGGAGATGTTTACAGGTACTGTTCCGGATATCAGTATGATGACAAAACAATAGTTGGATTTAGTC
Source organism: Bacteroidales bacterium (assembly GCA_003446015.1). Lineage (GTDB taxonomy): Bacteria > Bacteroidota > Bacteroidia > Bacteroidales > UBA12077 > UBA12077. The sequence goes on from DMBU01000071.1 coordinate 39,608, forward strand.
ACACTCATTTTAGTGGTACAGGACATTCTGATTTGGGCGACTTCCTCATTATGCCTACGGTTGGGGAATTAAAGTTAAATCCTGGAACTTCCGATCATCCTGAAAATGGATATCGTTCCAGATTTACTCATAAAAATGAAATTGCAGAACCCGCATATTATAAGGTTTTATTAGATGATTACGATGTATTGGCTGAACATACCGCAACAAACAGAGTAGGGTTTCATCAGTATACTTTCCCGGAGTCAAAAAACGCACATATTATTCTTGATTTGATTTCAGGAATATATAATTACCAGGGAAAAAATGTCTGGACATTTGTGCGGGTTGAAAATGATACTTTAATTACTGGTTATAGGCAAACTAATGGCTGGGCACGAACAAGAACAGTTTATTTTGCCATAGTTTTTTCAAAACCTTTTATCAATACGGTCATAAAAAGTATGATAAAAATATTTATAAAGGATTCTGGCGCAAATTTGATGAAACAAAAAATTTCCCTGAAATGGCAGGAGAGAGCATTCGTGCATATTTTGATTTTAATACAACACAAGGAGAAAAGATCAAAATAAAGTTTGCATTATCACCGGTTAGTACTGAAGGAGCATTGAAGAATCTGATTAAAGAAATACCACACTGGGATTTTGAAAGGGTAAAATCAGAAAGTCAGGAACTATGGAATAAAGAACTTTCCAAGATTGAAGTTGAAACATTGAATCAAAAAGATAAAGAAACATTTTACACGGCACTCTATCATACTTTTTTAGGACCTATAACTTATATGGATGTTGATGGAGCATATCGTGGTTTAGACATGAATATTCATTATGCAAAGGATTTTACAAATTATACAATCTTTTCTCTTTGGGATACTTATCGTGCATTGCATCCATTGTTTAATATTATTCAGCCTAAACGAAATGCCGATATGGTAAAATCGATGATGGAACATTACAATCAAAGTGTTCATAAAATGCTACCTGTATGGTCTCATTATGCTAACGAGAACTGGTGTATGATAGGATATCATAGTGTTCCGGTTCTTGTCGACGCGTTTGTAAAAGGGAACTTAGGAAATGATTTTAATTATGAATCTTTACTTGAAGCTTGTTTGAATACTGCAAAGTATAAACCTTACGACGGATTAGATTATTATATGCAACTTGGATATGTTCCTGAAGATAAAAATTCATCATCAGTATCAAAAACACTGGAATATGCATACGATGACTGGTGTATTGCTCAGTTTGCTAAATCCCTTGATAATAAAGATATTTATAATGAGTTTATATCCAGATCGCAAAATTTCACGAATGTTTATGATTCTTCTATTGGTTTTATGCGTCCTAAATTATCAGACGGTTCATGGAAACATGAGTTTAATACTTTAAGTACACATGGGCAGGGATTTATTGAGGGAAATGCATGGAATTATAGTTTATATATACCGCATCAACCTGAACAAATGATTGAAATGATGGGAGGTAAAAAGAGATTTGTACAACACCTCGATTCATTATTTACCATGCAAATTGATGATGAACATTTTGCCGGAACAGAAGATATTACCCGCGATGGAATCATAGGCAACTATGTACATGGAAATGAACCCGGCCATCATATTCCATATTTATATAACTGGACCGACCAGTCATGGAAAACACAGGAACGTGTGCGAATGATTATGGAAACCATGTACTCCAATACAGTCGATGGGCTTTGTGGAAATGATGATGCCGGACAAATGTCGG
>DMBU01000162.1 GCA_003446015.1 Bacteroidales bacterium
GAATCAGAATTAGTTAAAATGGATTCAATATCCGTACTTAAAGAATTTGAAGATATAGATTATGCAGATTAAACAGTTTGAAATTTGGATTGCAGATTTGAATCCACAGATAGGAACGGAGCCTGGTAAAACAAGACCAGTTCTTGCAGTTCAGACAAATTTGCTTAATAAAATACCACATCCTTCAACAATTGTTTGTCCTATAACGACTAACATTAAAAAGGGGTCTGACATTTTGAGAATTCATCTTAAGAAAGGTACTGCAAATTTACATCAAGACTGTGATATCATGATTGACCTAGTTAGGGCAATTGACAATAAATGTTTGATTAATAAATTAGGAGATTTGCCGAAAAACTTTATAAATTTGGTCAAAGAGAATTTAATGATTGTGTTTGATATTGAATAAGCACCATATTAAAAATAAAAACTAAACCCTATGCAGAAAATTTTAATCATAATTAATGACGCTCCATACGGAACAGAAAAGGCATATAATGCTCTGAGAATGGCAATGACATTACAAAAAGAACATGGTGATAAAGTGGAAATAAAGATTTTTCTGCTTGCAGATGCTGTTTTTTGTGGTTTACCTAATCAGAATACTCCAAATGGTTATTACAACATTGAAAGAATGTTAAAATCAGTAATTCAAAAAGGTGGAGAAGTTAAAAGCTGTGGTGGTTGTTCTGAAGCTCGTGGAATAGCTAAAATTGAATTTATTGAAGGAGTAAAATTAAGCAATATGAAAGAGTTTACTCAATGGACTGTTGAATGCGAAAAAGTTTTGACGTTTTAAATGATCTAACTGTTATTTAAATATTTAAATGGCTACCCGGCCAAACAAGTAATGAAAAAGAAAAGAAAGAATCTTCCAGAATCCCTCCTTTTCTTTTTTCTTAACTACTATTAACTTTCTAAAAATATTTCTTTTTAAACCTAAATGCCAGGTTTACCAACGCAATCATAACAGGTACTTCCACAAGCGGGCCAATCACTGCGGCGAATGCTTCTCCTGAATTCATTCCAAAAATTGCAATGGCTACTGCTATTGCTAATTCAAAATTATTGCTTGCTGCGGTAAATGCCAATGTAGTTGATTGTTCGTAGTTTGCTCCTATCTTTTTACTCATAAAGAATGAAAGAACAAACATGATAATGAAATACACTAATAAAGGAATAGCTATTAAAACAACATCCATCGGAATTTTAATAATATACTCGCCTTTTAACGAAAACATTACAATAATGGTAAACAGTAAAGCAATTAGTGTAACCGGACTGATTTTTGGAATAAATTTCGTATGATACCAATTTTTATCTTTTACTCTAATCAATATAAACCTGGTTAAGAAACCAGCCATAAATGGAATTCCTAAGTAAATAAAAACACTTTCAGCTATTTGTCCGATCGTAATGTTTTCAACAGCATTATTTGTTGGAATTCCGAACCATCCTGGAAGTATTGCAATAAAAAAATAGGCATAAACCGAAAAGAACAGAACCTGAAAAATAGAATTAAATGCAACCAATCCTGCCGCATATTGAGTATCTCCCTTGGCTAAATCGTTCCAAACAATAACCATTGCAATACATCGGGCCAAACCTATCATGATGATTCCGTACATGTAAGGAAGATTTGAATTATTTTCACCCGGAAAAAGCTTAAAGAATACTATGGCTAAAGCGAACATTAATACGGGGCCAATAATCCAGTTTTGAACAAGTGACAAGGAAAGAACTTTATAATTTTTAAAAACATCTCCCAGTTCTTCATATTTCACTTTGGCTAAAGGCGGATACATCATTAAAATTAAACCTATGGCAATTGGAATGTTGGTTGTACTATCGGGTGATGTTTTTAACGATTCCCAAAAAACTGCTATACCGGGGAAAAAATATCCTGATAATACGCCGATTGCCATGGCAAGAAAGATCCATATTGTGAGGTATCGGTCTAAAAATTTTAATCTTGGTTTTGATGGCATAATATTAAATTTTAGAATTGTACATTATTTTTTAGCAACTACTGTAATGCTGTAAATTCCGGTTTTTTCTTTTTTAAACTTTCTTAATTCATCTAACGAAATATAATTAAGCATGATAGCATTTGGAATTTCAATTTCCTTCTCCTTTTTTATCTCGATTTCTTTAAAATTATTCTTTTTGATGATTTGTAAATAATCGTCCTTTTGTATTGCTCCTGAAACACAACCGGCATACATTTCAGCGTCATCTTTAATTTTTTCAGGCAAATTACCCGAAATAATTACATCAGAAACACAGAAATGACCGCCAGGTTTTAATACACGATAAATTTCCTTAAAAGCTTTTTCCTTATCAGGAACCAAATTCAGAACACAGTTCGAAATCACAACATCAAACGAACTGTCGGGTAAAGGCATTTCTTCAATATCGCCCTGAACAAATTCAATATTTTTAAAGCCGAGTTTCTCTTTATTGATAAGAGCTTTCTTAATCATTGCCTCTGTGAAATCCAGTCCGGTAACTTTTCCTGATTCACCAACAATTGCCCGTGCAACGAAACAATCGTTTCCTGCTCCGGAACCCAAATCTAAAACAGAATCTCCGGGTTTTAGATGTGCAAATTCGGTTGGTATTCCGCATCCTAAGCCTAAGTCAGCATCTTTGTTATAACCTTGCAGGCTTGAGTAATCATCACTAAAAATGGTATAATCTACCGAATCGCAACAGCCGCTACTTCCACAACACGATGTTTCGTTTTGTGTTTTTGACTGATTCGCAATCTGACTGTATTTTTCTTTAACGATTTCTTTTAATTTTTCGCTCATAATTGTGGTTTTATTTGTTCGATATATAATTGATAAAAAGATTCTTTAATTTCATCACGTGTTTTACGGAACTCATTCCAGATGTACTCATCTGTTCCTGTAACATCTGATGGATCATCGAAACCTAAGTGTAAGCGATGTTTCACTTTACCCATAAAAGCCGGACAGGCTTCGTTTGCGCCACCACAAACTGTAATTACATAATCCCACTCATCGCCTAAATACAAATCAACAGAATCGGAAGTATGGTGACTGATATCCAAGCCTATTTCTTTCATTACAACAACAGCTTTTTCATTAAGCCTGCCAGATGCTTCAGTTCCTGCTGAACGAACCATAAGATTCTTATCAAACGACTGTAAAAATCCGTGAGCCATTTGACTGCGACACGAGTTTCCGGTGCATAAAATCAAAATTTTCATATTTTACTATTTAAATAGTTATTTTTTCTCTCTTTTTCGTAACATGCAAGCACATGAACCACTTAATCGTTCTGATTTATCAATTTTTAAGGGTAACCCATCCCTCTCCCATTCTACCATTCCTCCAGCCATATTAGCTATGTTTTCAAAGCCTTTATCTTTCAAAAAAAGTACTACTTCTTTACTGTGGATTCCTGTTGCATCGGCAAATATCAGTGCTTTATCTTTTGGGAAATCCAAATAATTTTCTTCTAAAATACTATACGGGCAAAAAATTATTTCGTCAACATCGCAAATCTTAAATCGGTTCATATATTCTTCGCGCACATCAACAATAATAGCTCCTTGTTGACACAAGTCACAAGTTTCTTTAGGTGATACATGAAGCATGCCTGAAGATTCTAAACCCATATTTTTAAAAAACCCATTCATAGTTAACACCGGGTTGGCTGATCTGTGGAAATTTCTTTTAAAAAACCGTCCATGAGCGTTTTAGCATCTTTTATGCAATCCGCACAAAGACAGTAGTTCACTTTTAAACCATCAATTTCGCCATGTATTAGCCCCACTTTTTTTAATTCCTGCAAATGTTGCGAAACGGTTGTTCTGCTTAAAGGAATTTCATTACTGATATCACCAGAAATGCAGGTATTGCATTTTGCAAGGTATCGTAATATAGCTAAACGTGCAGGATGACTCATTACTCTTGCTATTTCAGCAAGTCTTTGTAAATCATCATCAAATAAGCTGGATTTCTTATATGTCATTTTATACTGTTTTATGTCGCAAACATACGTCATTAATTCAGATAAAACAATTTTTTAATGTTAAATTTAGATTAAATCACCTATGATCTATTTGTATTCGCCTCATCTGATGACTATTTTTTTGATTATCAATAGTCTTTCTGATTCAAGAAGATTTCGGATGAGCAGTTAAAAAGTTTTAACCTTTAAATATGAGCCGGCATAGACGCGTGTATCTTGCTCAAGTTGGTTTATTATTTGGTCTATCTTCTTATTTAAATCCAAATGCTTTTATCATTTTAATCACGCGAATGATAATTAAAATATTCAGTAATTTTGCTTGTTGCTGTAGTTATTTCATCTTTATGTACATCTAAAACAATAGCATACTTCAAGCCAAATTCTTCAATTACCTTTTTAACAAATTCGTTTCTAACTGCTAGAATAAGTACTTTCCCCGATAGTTCTTTCAGCAATTCAATGCTTTCTGCCCATCCTTTTCCCTGGAGCTCGAGAAATCCCACTTCATCAATAATCACAATTGCATTTTTTGCCAGATTTTTAGAAAGAAGAATTTTTCTACCGAGTTCAACCGTATCTATATTAATTTCAAATCTTCCAATTTTTGATGTTGAAGTTTCTTCATTTTCTCTTAGAAAAATCATTCTATTTCCTGTAGAAATATCAATTAAATCATACCCTATTGTTACATTATCTTTAATGATTCGTTCAGATAAAATCCCGCCTGTTGGAATATTTTTGGATTGTAACAGATGAATTAATTCTTTACAAAATGTAGTTTTCCCTGCAGCAATATCTCCGGTAATTAAAAAAGCAAGTTTGGTATGTTGTTTTTGCAACTCATTAAATCGTTTTTCGGAATGCTCAATTAATAAGCTAATAACCGCTAATGGTTTTTTTACAATGATTTTAATATCAGGCAAATTATTTATTATGGATGGGAGTGAATCAAAGGCCAGCTCCAATGCAGTAGGTAAATGTCGAAATGATCCCTGGGCAAAATAATTTCTTATTTTTGGATTGTAAAGTTCAGTACCCAACACAGTGAATCCGGTTATTACCACTGCGGCTCTGAAATTCATTTGTATTCCTATGAGTAATCCTGATAACCAATCGCTTCCGTTGTTTTGTATAGCTGTTATAATAAAAGCAGATATCATGGTAATTGCTGCAAAGAAAATCCAAAATCGGGGTTTTGATAACTGCCGCATGGCTCTTCGATAGCGGATAACCCAAATGCTGACAATAATAATGGTTAGTGGAGCCCAAATCCAAACTGGACTTAGGTTTAAAAGAAAAAGCATTCCGAAAAGTGTCAGAAAATCCATGATCAACCAACCAATCGAATGTGGAAAATTATTTTGTTTGTTTGTTTGAAAGTCAGAATAATTTAGTGATGAATTGAAGGAATCCAATTGATTACTTTTTATCAATCTTTTTCCGGTGATCATTCCCAGAATAACTGCAGTAATTCCAAAAACAAGATATAATCCCAGCAAAACCAGTATTGGCGTCCAAACCAGATCAGATTGAAACTGTAGTTGTTTTTCAGCAAATTTCATAAGCTGAGAGTAAATATCAACCAGGCTTGTTCCGTAAAAAAGAACAAGATTAAAAATTTTCTGTATTAAAATCCCCGACATTGCAAGTGATGAGCCAAGCAAAAACCCGAAAAAGTTTCTTCCCAACAAACGTACAGAAACATCAAGCAATAAAGCTTCCATAAATATGGCAATCATAGGACCGAAAATAACGGCACTTGGCGACATGGTTTTTAGTAAAGCACAAATAAGACCCGAGCGCCAGAATAATCCACGGTCGGGCCATTTATAACTTACAGCAATCAACAATATAAAAGCAATGGTAGTAAGAATACTCCCTTTTAAAGGAAAATGAAGATTATGTAAAAAACTACCTAAAATTATTTCCGAAGCCGCCCATGTTGCACCAAGAATAGATGCTTTTAACCAGGTACTACTTAGAGCTGTTTTGTTGGACATATTTTCTTTTATCAAACAGTAACAATAACAAAGTCGAATAGCAACAAATTTAGTCTTTTAAATTTGTTGCTATAACTTTTTAACTGATTGTTAGGAAGATCTTTTCCAAAGTTTGAAACTTTGGAAAAGGTTATTAGAAACATGAATTCATTTGAAAGTTTCCTCTAAAAATTGTATTTTCATCTTAAAATCAAGTCATGGAAATATTAGAGTTAGGGAATTATTATCATATATAACCATGCCAACGGCTCTGACAATCTATTTCGGAGTGATGATAATTATCGCTTTTTTCTAAAAAGATTTAAACAACATATTCCTCCTATTGCAGAAATACATGCTTATTGCTTATTACCTAATCACCTTGCCTGTCCGGCAGGCAGGTTTTCACTTCTTAATTAGAATTAAGGAGGAAGAGGAGATAGGAAGAACTTTTCCAAAGTTTGAAACTTTGGAAAAGGTTAATAGAAATAAATTTATAAGCAAACAGTTTTCGAACTTTTTTAGTTCATATACACAGTCCTTTAACAAAGTTAATGGGCGTAAAGGAAGTTTGTTTTATAAGAATTTCAAAAGGAAAAGAATCACTACAGAAAAATATCTAAAACAAGTAATAGTTTATATTCATTTAAATCCTGTTTACCATGGGTTTACTAATGAGGTTGGAATGTGGAAGTATTCTTCTTATAACGCGATTTGTAGTTCAAAACCAACATTAATAAATAAAGAAGAGATACTCACATTATTTGATGATGCTTCTAATTTTAAAGCATATCATCTTTCGAAAGCTGCTGAAAACTATGCAAACCAGTTTGATGTTGATTATTAACGTGAAAACCTCCAAGAATTTCGAAATTTTTGAAGACTCACCTAGGAAAACCTCTTCCAAAGTTTGAAACTTTGGAAAAGATTAATACAGGTTATCTTTTTAAACAACTTGCACAGAGCCTAATTTCCGGCTTTATTTTTAAACGCTCTAACGGGATACTTTGCCTGCATTGGATACAAATGCCAAAATCGGCATCATCGGTAAGTTTAAGCACTTGTTTAAGCTGTTCTAATCGTTGGCGGGTATTGCTCATGCTTGCATCGTAAATGCTTTTGTTGTTAATGGCATCCATTCGCGAAACCCTTCCAATGGCATCGTCGGGTGATACAGCTTGTGTAAATTCTTTTAATTCCTCAACTTTAATTTCTGATTTTTCTATCTGTCTAAGAATCACTTCTGCGATTTCTTTTCTTTCCTTCTCAGTCATAATTAAAATGCTTTAGACTGTAAAGCTAATCAATTTTTAAGGATCTCTTTTGTGAGCTCCGGTGTTGAAATAAACCCGGTATGTCTGTAAAATTCTTTCCCGCTTTTATCCAGGATTACTTGCGTGGGAATGGCAGCAATTCCAAAATATTTCATTAAATCGTGATTCTCGTGAAGTGTTATGTTGTAAAAAACTACATTTACTTTATCAGGATAATTTTGTTGTATTTTTTCCATAACCTTTTCCATTCGTTTACAGGCAGAACAACCGGTTGAACCGAATTCAAGAAAAGTTATTTCATATTGCATTTTGTTTTCAGAATAGTTATAGAGAGAATCAACCAAAGCTGCTCCCATGGAATTAACCCTGGGAGTAGCTTGTGATTTCATTACATCCGATAAATAGTTATTCATATTATCTTTTAAAATAAAACCTAATAACAGCAATGTGAAAAATACGATGAATACCATCCAGGGAAGAATACGTTTCATACAATTATGGTTTAATCTTTTCAAAAAGAGAGATTAATTTATTGTTCAATAACTCTTTAATCGAATCTTCGTGCTCACCGATTGGTTTTACAGGGATTAGATCAATAACTTGTTCCTGATTTAATTCAGAATCGTAAAAAATATCTATTGCTGCTTTTAAAGTTTCTTTAATGGTTTCCTTAGATTCCTGTTCGTTTAATCCAATGTTCAATCCAATTTTTTGCAGCTCTTGCCATTGAAACCAAAAATATGTTGGCAGCATGGCCGAAATAATTGCATACGCTTCGAGTTTTGATTCTTCAACCTCAAAAGTATTCCCTAAAGGATTTATTATGTCCAATAAAATTTTCTTTTCGTTTGATTGAAAATCATTTGAAAAACATATCGGGTTATATCCTTTATTTATGAATGAAGTCGCGTTTGGAATCATTCGTGCGATATTTTTTATACCAAGTTTTCCTTTTATTTTTTCCACGCTTATTTTAGGAGCTAAGGATATAACCAGTGTTTTTTCTGAGATTTCTTCTTTTATGTTTTCCAAAGTTTCCATAATTACAGGAGGATGCAATGCAATAAAAACGATATCCTGATTGGCAGCTTGCTTTACATCATTTGCAATCTGGATATTAGGAAACTGCTTTTTAAGAGCATCAATAACATCCATATTCGTATCAAATACAACTATAGACTTAAATTTCAAAGATTTATTTAGAAAGGCCTGGAGAAAGATTTTAGTAACTCTTCCTCCACCAATAAAACTTATAGATTTGTTTGTTTCCATAATCAAATTTTTATAGTTAGTAGTTAAGTTTTTTAGAGAAAATTGAATGTTTTTTATACCACAAATCAAAAATACTGTTTAAAATCACTCACTTTTTTGTTGACCTGATAAATAATAACACGACCAGTAACCCTTACACGACTCCTTTCATGATTTATATTTATAGTTAAATCTCTATTTATGATTAATTAACCCGAACAGGAACATCCACATCCGCAACCTGCCGTTCCTTTGCTCTCTATTGGAAGATTTTGCTTTTTCCACTCAATGATCCCTCCATCTAAATTGGCAACTGTATTAAATCCTTGTCGGTTTAAAAGGTTAGTAATTTTTGTACTACGTTCTCCGTTTGCACAAATTACTACTACAAATATATTATCTGGTATGTGTTTTAAACGATCCATAATAACCGACATTGGGTGATATATAACTTCTGCTACATCAATTTTTTCAATCCACTCATATTCTTCACGTATGTCTAATAAAATGGCACTATTGTTTTTTACTGCATAATATGCTTCTTCCGGAGTTATATGTTTTACTCCAGCGATATGAAAATCTTGTAATGTTGGTTTTTCTAATAATTGTATCATATGTTTTTTATTTATGGTTGCTTAATAGTAAAATCTTTTTTACCAACCATTTTTTCCATTACAATACCAATAATGATAATTGCAGGAATGGAAACCAATGTTCTTAAAAGGGAAAATTTCCACCCTAAAAACCCAATCTCAAAAGTTAGCATTGGAATTTTAATGGTACAAAATGCTCCAATATAGATAAAAATATTACGTACGCTTGCACCTTTTTTCCATAAGAGATAAGTAACCGGGAATGCCCCATATAATGGCCCTACTTGAGCCATGGATAAAAGCATTACCAGTATGATTCCTTTCAATCCGGAATCTTTCCCAATATGTTTTTCCACCTTGTCGCGATTAATCCAAACATCACCTAATCCGATAAGAACAAACATTATCGGTAAAAAAAAGATCATTTCTTTAAAAAATTGGAAGAAATATTCTTTAGATATTGCTTTCCCCGGTTGGTAATCAGCAAAAAATGATATTCCTGTAAATATCAAAAAGGCAATTAAAACCGATAAGCTAATTCTATTTTTTATAAAAAATTGTTTCATAGATTGTAAAACAGACTAATGAACAAACCGATTAATATTGCGGCAATAAAAAAAAACAGGTTTCTTAAAAGTGATACTTTCCTTCCAAAGAATCTAATTTCAATAGGCAAAGTAAAAATCCCGACCATCATTAAGGTGGTTATAAATACTGCAATTACCGAATATCCTACACCCGATTTCACAAGCATTCCTGCCATCGGATAAGCAATAAAACCCGGAATTAATGCAACAGATCCGGTGATGGCTGCAAAAATGTAGCCTGTTAACCCTGATTCTTCGCCCAGATATTTAATTATCATTTCTTGTGGAATCAGAAATAGCACTATGCTTACCACGATTAATACCGAAATAATCACAGGTAACAATTTGAAAAACATAACCATCCCACTTTTTATTCCACTAAATGTTTTTCTTTTATCGGCAATAAAAGAAATCACTATGGCAATAACAGAAAAAGCAATGAGTAGTTTCATTTGTTTAGCAAATTAAAATTTAGCTGACGAATAACAAAACACTTAAAATAGACTTCCAAAAATTAATCCTGAAATGGTTGCCATAACTACAACCAGCGATACATAAACTACTGTTTTTTGAGTTCCCATTACACCCTGAATAACTAACATGTTGGGTAAAGATAAAGATGGTCCTGCAAGTAATAATGCCAATGCCGGGCCCTTACCCATTCCAGCAGCCATTAATCCCTGTAAAATAGGCACTTCAGTTAAAGTTGCAAAATACATAAATGCACCCACAATAGATGCAAAGAAATTTGAAAAAACAGAGTTTCCACCTACAAGATTAGCCACCCATTCGTTTGGAATTAAACCTGCCATGGCTGTGTCGTCGTGAGTAGAACCCAACAGAAATCCTGCAATTAATACTCCTATTGCTAAAAGAGGCATAATTTGTTTAGCAAACTCCCAGGTAGATAAAGTCCATTCCTTATTTTCAGGTTCTTTTTTATCCAATAAGGTAATAATACTTAAACCTGCAATTGCAACTACCATCGGAATCAGCGGTGATGAGCTAATAAAGGCCGAAATAGCGGTTACAGCAGCAGCAAGCATAACATATTGCCATTTTAATTTAAGAATAAAAATCAACGAGTATATCAAGAAGATACCAAAGACAGCAGTGATGTACCATTTATATGCCCATATCAAGTACCAGGCACCGCTTGTTACTCCTTCTTCTGGTTTTCCCCAATTGGCAAATACAAGGATCAAAACCAGGGTAAAGAAATGAAAAGAAGTTTGCCACATAGGTCTTTTTTCCGGCATTTCAGGAAAGTTCAGTTGCTCTTCGCGTTTTGCTTTTTCTTCTTTTCTGTAAGTTAACGACATGACCGAACCAATTACTACAGCAAAAACAACAGCACCAATAATTCTTGCAACTCCCATTTCGAATCCTAAAATACGGGCGGTTAAAATAATTGCCAGAATATTAATTGCCGGGCCTGAATATAAAAAAGCAATGGCAGGACCTAATCCTGCACCGCGTTTATGAATGCTCGAGAATAAAGGCAAAATAGTACAACTACATACTGCCAATACGGTTCCCGATACCGATGCAACCGTATATGCAACCCACTTTTTGGCTTTAGCACCAAAATATTTCATTACCGCACCCTGACTAACAAATACAGCTATTACACCGGCAATAAAAAACGCAGGTAACAGACACAATATAACATGTTCCTGCGCATACCATTTTGCAAGATCGAACATGGCATAAATAGCTCCGCTAAACCGCTCATTTTCAAGTGGCATAAAATAGGCAAATACAAAAACCGTGGCAATCCACAATAGTATTTTAATTTCTTTTCTAAGTTCCATTTTAAAATATTTTTTTTAATTTAATTATGATATTTAGTGTTCGTAAAAAGGCGAACATCGTAAATAAAATTTTTTAACTACAGCAACAACAACTTCCTTTTGATTTGTAATTTGATCTTATTAAATCATTGATATCTTCTGAGCAACTAAATCCATTAGGATTTAATTCAGCACAACTGTTTCCTGTACATGCTGAAGTTAGAAACTGTATATCCTTTAAGGTTTTCGCTCCCTGCGTTATGGCACTTTTAATCTCGTCCTCAGTTACATTTTTACAATAACAAATTATTTTCTCCATTACTTAATAATATAAATAATTATTACATAATATATTCCTATACAAATAAATACAACAGATATTATCCGGCGAAACCAAATTTCAAATGTTTTTATTCTGTTATATAATTTACCAACACCTGAGACGGTGTAAGCAAGCAGCCATGCAAAAATAATCACCGGTATTCCGGTTGCAATTGCAAATACAACAGGCAAATATAAACCCGAAGCACTGCTGATGGTCATTGGAATTAACATTCCAAAGTAAAGAACCCCGCTGTAAGGACAAAAAGCAAGCGCAAATACAATTCCTAATAATAAAACTTCCCAATAATTACTTGTTCCATTTTCCTGAAATCGTTTGGTTAAACTACTCATTCCCGGGAATTTAATTTTAAGAACATCTAACATGAATAATCCTATTAGTATTAATAACGGACCTAATATCTTTTCGCCATATTGCTGAAACCAACCAGATACTTTAAACTGGTCGGCACCAATAAAAATAATGACAGCAATTAAAGTATAAGATATAGCTCTTCCTAAAGTATAAACTAATCCATTTATAAAAACCTTTTTTTGATGTTCAACATCTTTACTAATAAATCCAATTGCAGTAATATTGGTGGCAAGCGGACAAGGACTGATGGCGGTCATCAGTCCTAGAACAAATGCTGAAATTATCGGTAATGAGCTATTGCTCATTAAATTTGATAATACTTCTTCCATAATACTAATTTGCTAATTATTTGATGTGTTCATGTGCTGATTGTTTGATTTCGCTGAACTGATAATTTTTGAAAGCAGTTTCTGAATAGATAAAAGCTTTTCCGGTAATCCATCAGGATTCGGATAAGATTTAGCTTTGAAGCATAATTGCAACCAATAATCCGTTTCATTAGCTTCCTTTGCTGAAATCTTAAGCTTATGAATGAAATCTGCTCTGCTCTCAGCATTTTGGGCCTCATTGATGTTTGCACCTATAGATGTTCCGGATTTTAATAGTTGCTTTGCAATCACAAACCTTCGCTTCTCTTCAAGCAATTCAGTGTAGTCAATTATCTTCAAAGCAAACTCAAAACTTAAATCTAAGATTACATTTTCTTTGTTTTCCATTATTTACATTTATATACAATAGCACATTAGCACATAAATTCATCAATTAATTAATAAATGGATCTATTTTTTCTTTGATAATTTCTTTCAGTTTTTCAGGATTGGTTCTGGCATTCATAAAACCTTCGTTGGTAATATTGATTTTATTTTCGCCACTTACAATGATTAAGGTCTGACCTGATACGCCAACTTCTTCTGCTTTTTCCTTACCATCAGCTTCATCAAGATTGTAGGAGGCAAAGAAAACATCATCTGCATAATACTCTTTAATGGCTTCTTTTGCAACATCTTCTACTGCATTACACGTAGCACATCGACGCGTAAAATGAAAGTAAAATACTTCTACGTTTTCAGTTTTAACTGTAGTTTCGTCATTCTCTTTTTTAGTATCCTGTGCTGTGCACGAAAAATTTATACTTACTGCAATTAATGCAATGGTAAAAAAATTAACAAGTCTCATATTTTATTCGTTTTTAGTGATTAATTCTTTTATTTCATTTGATGATGGTACCCTTCCGGACAGAACCACTTTCCCGTTAACTACCAGTGCTGGTGTATGCATTACACCATATTCCATTATTTTCATAATATCTTCTACTTTAGAGATGTTAGCTTCAATTTGCATTTCAGCAACTACATCTCTTGTTGCTTTTTCTAAAGCTTTGCACTTGGGGCAACCTGTACCTAATACTTTTATTTCCATAATTCAAAATTATTTTATTTCGTAGTTCGCAAAATTACGAATGTAAATGATAAAAAATTTTATATTGATAAAAACTCTTTGAACAGACTTTGAGCCTCTTTCCAGTTTTCTTTATGAATACAATATTTAATTTTAGGAGCTTCTATTTCACCCTGAATTAATCCGGCATCTTTTAATTCTTTCAAATGCTGCGATAAAGTTGATTTTGCTATCGGAAGAATTTCAGTTAAATCACCACTATAACAGCAACTTTGGTTTGCAAGTCGTTCCAGAACATACAATCGAATAGGATGCCCCATTGCTTTTGCATACCTTGCCAATCTTTTTTGTTTATCTGTAATTACTTTTATTTTTATCATTACTGTTCGTTAAATACCGAACAAAGATAATGGATTTTTCTGAAATCAGAAAAATATTTTTATTGAATTTAATTTGTTGAGTTTAAAAAATCAAAATCAATATATGCTATATGTGATATGGTTCATCAATTCTTTCTTCAGAAATAATCTCACTGTTTTCATCCGGATATTTAGTTTCTTCGATTTTTGTTTTTTCCGTTTTATTAAAAATATTTCCCGGGGTTAATAATAATATCGATATAAATATTACCTGTGTAACCACTCCTTCGTTGATAAGTGCTATTCGATGAATTTCAGGAATACTTAAGAATAATAGAATGGTTATTAATCCTCGTGGTGCATAAAATAATAGTGGAGAAATATTCTGCTTTATTACCTGTTTAAAGAACAACCATCGGATAAGTAAAATAAATCCTACAATAGTTAATGACAAGAATAAGTTTTGTAAATTAAGTAATTCGTCGATTTTGGTATAGTAACCAAAAAGGATAAAGAAAAAAGAACGAACCAGAAAGGTTAGTTCTCCTGCAATACTCTTAAATGATTTAATATCAGTTTCGAATTTTTCAAAATTGATAAACTGCCTTGTTAATGGCATGTTAAGGAATCTGTTATTCGAAAGCACTAATCCAAAAATTAATATGAGAAGCATTGCAGGCAGATGAATAAGTTTTGCTAACACATAAATTAAGATAATCGCAGTCATAATAATAACATAATTCACATGATGTGTAGTTTTATGAAGCAGAAACGCCAATGCAGCAGTTGTGATTATTGAAATTGTTAATGTCAGAAATCCATCAAAGAACAGGTTTAATACTCCATTAGAAACTGACACATGATCAATAACTATAAAATCGAAAACCAGAATCCCTAAAATATCTGAAAATGAGCTTTCATAAACCACAAACTCTTTATCTTCTTTTTTTAAATTCATAGCTGCAGGTATGGCTACAGCACTGCTTATTATTGCAAGCGGAATTATATTAAGAAGTGATGTTTTTAAAGGAACTCCATAAAAAGAAGTAAATATGTATGATCCAGCAGCTACAAAAAGTATAAATAAAATAGCGGATGATGAAATGGATTTAAAAATAATGGTTCTTTTTTCTTTGTTAAGCTTTAAATCCAGGCTGGCTTCCATTACAATCAATATAAGACCTAGTGTTCCGATTACCGGTAAAATAGGCTCCATGTCGGGGACAAAAAACCCTGTTTCATTAACCATAAACCGAATTAAGATCCCGAGCAGGATTAACAATAAAACTCCTGGTATTTTTGTGTACTTACTTGTTATATCGAAAAGATATGACAAGATGATAATGACACTTAATGCTATAATGATGTAATTGGTCATTCGAATTAATTCCTAAGATTCAATAAATTTCTTAATATCATCAACGCTACCAGCTAAAACTAAAACATCAGTTTCCCTTAAAGGCCTTTCTTTATCCAACTCGAAACTTATTTTGCATTCACTTGTATTAAAAACATCTAACATTCTTTCTTTAAGAAATATTTTCACCGCAATGAGCTTTAGATTAAACCGGCTTTCAATATTAACACTATCCAAATTATGACCAATATATTTGGTGGGAACCATAATTTCTGCAATAGAACTTTCTTCATTGAGTTCTATAACCCTTTTTGCGTTTTTTATTTGTAACATGGACGAAACCAATAAAGCGGAATCTTCTTCGGGTTGTACAATTTCTTTTATTCCTATCTGGGTTAGTATATTTCTGTGTAGAGGCGTAATGGCCCTTCCTATTATTCTGTTAGCATCCAGATTTTTTAGTATGGTTAATGTTAATATTGAAGAACCTATATCTTCGCCAATCGCAACAATAATTGCATCTACATCTTGTATCGGTAGAGTTTTTACAGCATTTTGATTGGTAGAATCCAGTTCCATTACAATTGAGATACTTTCTTTTAACTCGTCAATTTTCTCGGCTCTTTTATCTACACCAATAACTTCGTGTCCCTGACGAGTTAAATTTGATGCAAGTGTACTACCAAAATAACCTAAACCTATAACTATATATTTCATTTTTTCACAATTTTTAATTTATAATTACGTCCTGAACCGGATATTTATAATATTGCTTATGATAAGATACTAAAATCCCACTTAATAAAGTTAATGGTCCCACTCTTCCGATAAACATTAAAAAGATGATAACCCATTTACTATTTTCAGTTAAAGTCCCTGTATTTACCAAACTTAATCCTACAGTTCCAAATGCGGAAAAACTTTCGAATAAAAGATGAACAGGATTTTTATCCGGGTTAAATATTAACAAAGCCATAAAGCCTGCAAAAATAACTACAATTGAAAGTATAATAATTACTAAAACGCGCGATAAGGTTGCAGAGCCAATTTCTCTGTTCTTTATTTCCAAATGCTTTTTGCCTCGCACAAAGCTAAATGTAGCTCTCAAAGCAACAGCAAAGGTAGTTGTTTTTATTCCGCCTCCTGTTGATCCGGGAGATGCTCCTACCCACATTAAAAAAATCATAAAAAAAATGGTCGGGTAACTCCATCTGGAAATATCGGCTACATTAAAACCTGCAGTTCGGGCACTTACACTTCCAAAAAAAGTGACAATTACCTGTTGGAAATTACTCATATTTTTTAAACTGGTATCTTTTTCGAGCAGATAATACCCAATCATTCCGGCCACAAGTAATAGTACGGTGGTAGTTATTACAATTGAAGTATTTAAATCATTACCCCGAATATAAATCGTTTTCTGATGCTTTAACCTTCTAATAATGGAAACAAAAAAGTGTTTAATATACTTATACAATTGCAGAAGCACCGGAAAGCCTATTCCCCCCAGTATTATAAGTATCGCAATCATAATATGAATATTATAATTCATTCTGATTGGAGCCGTATATAAACCTTCTGACATGGTAGAGAATCCGGCATTACAAAAAGCCGAAATAGAATGGAATATTGAAAAAAAGAATTTACTCTCGAAATTTCCAGAAAGATTTACATAAATAATCAGAGCACCAATTAGCTCAGTTAAAAATGTAATTAATAAAATCTTGGATAATATTTTAAACAGATTTCCTAAATTTTCAGATGATAAAATATCACGTAACAACATCCGTTCCCGAAATGAAGCACTTCCTGTAAACATGTAACTAAAGAATCCCGTAAAGGTCATTATTCCTAATCCTCCGATTTGTATTAACGAAATAATGATGATTTTACCCAATGTGGTGAATGCAGTGGCTGTATCGACAACAATTAATCCTGTTACACATACTGCACTGGTTGAAGTGAATAATGCATCAAGAAAAGATATAGGATGAATATGTGCTTTAGGCAGCATTAATAATCCGGAGCCAATTATAATAATCAATAAAAAGCTTAACACAAACAGTAAAGCCGGCGGAATGTTTAAAGAGTTAATAACACCTAATAACTTATTAAGTTCCGTTAAAATAAGGGTAACAGATATTACAATTATTGGTGCTTTTCCAATAAAGATTGAATTGTATTCATTTTCCTGAATACCTTCTCTAAAATTAAAATACAAAACCCCCAGCCCGAAAAGAAAAACAATCCCGTCAAAAATCCAGATATGAATTTTTCGTTTTTTTAACTGAATGATTTCAAGAATAAACTTCGATATAAAAATTGCTAAAAACGTAATCTTATATGTTTCTATTATATCGAAATTATAAAGGTTAGTTTCAAAAAACCCGATGTGAAAAAAAAATAAAACAATAAAAAAGATAGTAGAAACTGAAAAAATAAAATTACTTAGGCCATTTAATCCGGCAATAATGATTTTTAAATAATCAGTTAAAACGAATAATCGTTTAAATATTTTTTCTCTTAGTTTGTATGCATTTTTTCGTTCCATTACTAACTATGCTTTCCAAAAACCTGGAGTAAATAAAATTAAAATAGTGTATAATTCGAGTCGTCCAATAAGCATTAAAAAAATCAGAATTATTTTACCCAACTCAGGTAAGTGAAAAAAGTTACTTGCCGGTCCTACTGTTCCAATTCCGGGGCCTATTCCTCCCATAGTTGTTATGGCAGCTCCGGCTGCTGTTTTACCATCAACTCCTGTAATAATCAACAGGAATGTTCCAATTACAAACACAAGCAAATACCAGGATATAAAAGTTAAAATCGAATGTCTGTTTTCTTCGTTCACTACGGCTCCATTCAACCTTATTGATGAAACCATATTGGGGTGTAATAAACGACTAAATGTAAGTTTTATTTTCTTGAATAGCACCAGATGTCTGGCCATTTTAATCCCACCGGCAGTAGAACCAGTACTTCCGCCCAGGAACATTAGAGCAAATATAAAAATCCATAAGAAAGTTGGCCATAACAAATAGTCGGCTGTAGCATAACCTGTGCATGTTATTATTGAAATAACCTGAAAAAATGCTTCGCGAAACGATTGTTCAAAACTTAAATTCATTTTTAAGTAAAGGCCTATAGTTACTAAGAATCCTGAAAATAGAACCCAAAACATGAAAAACCAAAACTCATCATTTTCATAGATCTTTTTAAATTTACCTTTAATCAGGAAGTAATGTATAATAAAATTTGTTCCTGCTAAAAACATAAAGATCATGATAACATACTGAATATAGGGCGAATATCCGGCTATGCTTGTATTTTTGGGAGAAAATCCTCCAGTTGCAATAGTTCCAAATGCATGACACAAACTTTCGTAAAGATTCATACCACCTAGCCACATAAGAATTACTTGCACCAATGTAAGCGAAAGGTAAATTAGAAGTAAACGACTACCAACAGCTCTCATTCTTGGATGTATTTTTTCCCGAAACGATGATTCCGATGTGAATAACTGGTAACTACCAATTTTTAAGGATGGCATAATAATGATAACTAAAACAATTATACCTAAACCTCCAATCCAATGGGTTAAACTTCTCCAAAAAAGTATTGATTTTGGAAGTGCTTCTATATTCATTAATATGGATGAACCTGTTGTAGTAAAACCAGATACCGATTCAAACAAAGCATTCGTAAAATCAGGAATTGATTTGCTTATTAGATATGGTAAAGAACCTATCAAAGAAATTAAAAACCACGATAAACTAACCGTTAAATAAGCCTCTTTTTGTTTTAGTTCATCTCTGTTTCCTTTTGTTATGAAATAAAAAATTAGACCCGATACCAATGAAATAGCCGATGATATAATGAAAGAGTTGTAATCCTCATTAAAGTAAATCGCTACAGGAATGCAGCTGATTAAAAAAATACCGGAGAGCAAAAGTACCCGGCTTAGTAAATTGAATACTATATTTAAATTAATAATCTTCATCTTTTACTCTTAAATATCCTTTTTCTTTTCAGTGAACTCAAGCATTACTTTTTCAAATAAATTCTCAAGTACTTCTAATTCATGATTTCCTTCAACTTCTAATTCCTTATTAAACTTTTCTCTGTAAAATGTCTTTATCCGAATCGCAAGGTTCTCAATTGGGTTTATTAAAATAAAAGGCAAGAGTGTCGCTAAAACGGTCATTAAGAATAAAACCAATATTCCAATCTTTTTGTGAACCGACATTATTTTATTCGCCTTATTTTGAATGTCGATGTTTTTTTTCTCAAGGGTCTGTATGTTTAAGTTGTATAAATTCAGGATGTTTTCCCGGAGATTGTCATAAGCTGTTATATATAATTCTGTATTTTGTTCTTTTACCTGCTTTAAGAAAAACTCGTAATCATGCTCAAGCGATTCTGTCATTTTTTGTTCACCAATCTCGGTTATATTTTGCTTTTGTAATTCTAATTTTTCCTGAAATTCTTTATTGAATTTTTGTATCATTTCAGATATTTCATAATCCTTTTCGGGATCATTATTCAGGTAACTGCTTTCAAGCATTATAAGATTCATGTCATCCAGAATTTTGAGCATGTCGAATGTGTATTTCACAGAAGCGTAATTATCTTCCAGCAAAGATTTTGATTTATTCGATATGGTCTGGTTGCTAATCATGTTAATAATGAAAAGCAGGAACGATAACAAAAATATTATTCCCAGTCCAAGCCAAAGTTTTGTTTTTATACGTTTCATATTTGTACGTTTTGAAATATAAGAATTGACCAATAAATAAACAAAGTAAAGCTTTTTTTCGTTTTTTGCATTTATTATTAAAATTAAAGAATCAATTTAAGTATTTTTTCTTAACTAAGCTTTTTGTGATGATCGAATTCAACAATAATAAATACTATACCTTTTTTCATGGTAAACAGGATTATGATTACAAAGGTATTAAATCAGATATTTAAAAAAACTTTTTTTAAAATTTCTCAGGTATTTTATTAATTTGACTTTAGAATTATTCCTTTGATTTTCGTATAACTGTCTGTAGTGTTGAGCATTATACTTACTTTTCAATCTGCTTACGTAAATTATATAAAAATGCATAGGGAGTGTCAACAATTTTCAAATTTGCTAACCAGGCAGGAACAAATCCTCCAGGCTCTACATGCATTTGATATTCAACTTTCGTTTGATTTTCAGAAATAGGTGTAAATGTCCAAAATCCTAATGATTTTGGAATTCTAACAATATTACTTTTCTCAGGAATATACCCGGGTTTGTTTTCTATTAAAATTTTTAGTTGACCCGTTTTTGGATCTTTATCTGCAACTGTAAATAAATAAACGATATCTCTGTTTTCGTATGGCCAGGGCACCTCAGTAACTACATAATTAATTTGTTGGTATTCACTTATTTTGATCAGTCTTTTTGATTCTTTACAATCGGGTAACCATTTCTCAAAACTTTCAATGTTTTGTAAAAATGCAATAATATCCTCACAGCTTGATTTTACTATCATTTCTCCTTTAAATTCTTTGTAATTTGAATACGATACTGTACGTAAATAAATTGAAATCTGGTCCTCGTTTTTTGAGATTTCCCAATCATCATTCTCAATTTTCTGGTGAAAGAAAAAATCTACCTGAATGTTTATAAGAACTAACACAAAAAAACCGATCTTTATCATCATATTTAAAATCAGGATAAGAATTACAATAAAGTAAATTTACGAAAAAAAGCTTATTCTGAAAAAGATGCTAATTCTATTTTTTTCTGAATGCTTTTAGCTTTTTTGTTTGTTGATAAAAATGAATGATCTCAACCTTTTTTATTAGATGGATGATGAACAACTCGCCAGAATTAAACACTGAAAGATTATTTATGCGCTCGCTTAACATAAACGATGCTGAAGCATTATTTAAGTACAGATCTGATTCAGTTACAAACCAATATCAAGGATGGATTCCGGCAACTGTTAACGATTCAGTTGAGTTTATTAATAACAGAATTTCCTCAACAATTGACGAAGTAAATACATGGTTTCAATTTGCAATCATCAAAAAAGAAAATAATGAACTGATAGGCGATATAGGAATTCACTTTTTTGATAAAGACAAATACCAGGTCGAAATTGGCTTTACCTTAGACAAAAATCAGCAGGGGAATGGATATGCAACAGAAGCATTAAAAGAAGTTATAAATTACTTGTTTGACAAATTAACGAAACGAAGAATTATTGCATCCATCGACCCTCGTAATCATAAATCAATTAACTTAGTATCGCGATTAGGTTTTCGCAAAGAAGCTCATTTTAAAGAAAGTATTTTACTTAATGGTAAATGGTTCGATGATGCAGTTTATGCCATATTAAAAGATGAATGGAATGAAAAAAATAAATCTTACAAAGAATTTTAATATCTCCGGAATAGTCCATGGTCATTGGAGACTTGCCGAGTGGAATTTATCAAATCAAGAATTACTAAAATTGGTTGAACAAACCATTGAATTAGGTATAACAAGCTTTGATCATGCTGATATTTATGGAGATTATAGTTGCGAAGAATTGTTTGGCAATGCCCTAAGGTTAAATCGTGATCTCAGAAAAAACATCCAAATCATTACCAAATGTGGAATAAAATTAAAGTCACACAAGCATCCGGAGCGAAAAATAAAATATTATGATTATAGTTTTAATCATATTGTTAATTCAGTAAATAGTTCGTTAAAAAACTTCGGAACAGATTATATTGATTTGCTCCTACTCCATCGTCCTGCGCCATTCTTTGATCCTGAAGAAGTAGCCAAAGCTTTTTCGTATTTAAAAGAGAATGGGAAAGTTTTACATTTCGGAGTTTCAAATTTTAATCCTGTCCAATTCGATATGTTAAACTCATATCTTGACGAAAAGCTTGTAACCAATCAAGTTGAGATATCACCCTATTGTCTGGAGCATTTTGAAAATGGGAATTTGGATTACTTGATAAAAGAGAAAATAAAACCTATGGCATGGTCACCACTAGCCGGAGGTCAGTTAATTAATCCAACTGACACAAAAGGGAAAAGATTAAAGAAGATTTTATCGGAAATCGCTGTAGAATTAAATATTAAGAATGTAGATCAGATTGCGATTAGCTGGTTATTAAAACATCCTGCCCGGATTATTCCTGTTGTTGGAACAGGTAAAATTGAACGAATTAAAAATGCTGTTGAAGCAATGGAGATAAAATTAAACCCGGAGCAATGGTACAAGATATATAATGCATCAACTGGAAATGAGCTTCCATAGTAATTACTTTCATAAAATATCCACTACAACATCTAACTCAATATCTGAAACTCTGAACTTGAAAGTAATTTTACTATATTTGAATTAATTTGTGAAATACGAGAAAAATGATTCATACTTTTTTCAATTATAAAGTTAAAATAAAGGATACCCCTTTTGAAACAGAAGCTGGCGTTAAATACGAAAATACAGCTGCCATTTCTTTTCTTGACGAAAACAAAAAAGAAGTTGCATATATCGAATTAGGATTTATTAATTCAGAAGATGTTTATAAATTAATTGATGAAAAGAAATCAATAAATTTGGATTTCTGCTATATAGAGAACTTTTCACTTTCTGATTATCGCGAAAGCAGAAATATGGATAAGAAAAGCTACATAAAGATTCATCAATTTTCTGCTTTTAACACTTTTTTTGATTCGCGAATTATTACTGATTTTTCGTATGTTGAATTCAACGATGAATATAAGAATTTTGAAAATGCTCATTTTTTAAATGGATCCGTTTCATTTCACTCTTCAAGATTTCATGAGGGAGGTATAAATTTTAGCTACACTTATTTTAACGATGGAGATGTGGACTTTTCGAATACGGACTTTGGTAGTGGAGAAGTTAATTTCAAAAACGCCTGGTTCGGAACTGGTCATAAAAACTTCCAGGATACCCATTTTGGAGATGGTAATGTATTGTTCGTAAACACTGAATTTAATAAAGGTGATGTTACTTTTGTAAATACTGTATTTAATTCAAACCGGGTTTCATTTAAAGTTGCACGTTTTGGTGAAGGTAAAGTAGGATTTCATTTTGCACGTTTTCATTGTCAGGAACTGGTTTTTGAAAGAACCGAATTTGGTGATGGAAAAATTGATTTTCGAACTACAGAGTTTGCCGATGCAAAAGTAAGTTTTAACAGAGCTGTTTTTGGAAATGGAGAAAAATCCTTTGAGGCCGCGCAGCATAAAGGGGGGAAAATAACATTCCGAAAGTCAGTTTGGGGTGATGGAAATATATCGTTTGAGCAAATTGAGTTTGACAATACCATTTTATATCTTGACAATGCCGATTTTGGAAAAGGAAACCTGAGCTTTAATAAATCAAGGATTCTTGAACTCTCGCTCAAATCCTGTCATTTAGATTATTATGTTGATTTACGTTTATCCAAATGCAACTCCATTGATCTTTCAGATACGGTGGCACGAGATATTATTGATATTAAGCCTTATGATTTTGATCTGGAAATAGATACCATCAACTTCTCGGGAATGAGGCTAATTGGTCGCGTTTATCTTGATTGGCTTGAAAATGATGTGAAAAAATTAATCTATTCCCAAACAAACACAAGCCTGCGCGAAAAGGCAGAACAGTTTCGTATTTTAAAAGAGAATTTTAATAGTGCCGGACAATACGACGATGAAGATAAAGCTTATATCCAGTTTAAAAGAAATGAATCAAAAGCGATTCTGCATGAATCTTTAAAACGAAACAAAATATCGGTTCTTTGGCAATATCCGGCCTATGCTTTCAAAATGCTGGTTTTTGACAAAATGGGTTTGTATGCAACATCCCCCATAAGAGTTATATTTAGTAATATTGTTATCTACTTTTTTTTCGCGTTCCTGTACACTGTTATACCTTATTTTACTGATTCCAGTCTTACTTCTGCTCAACCCGATCAATCATTCTGGATTAAATTTTGGGATGCAGCATATTACACGGGAATTACTTACTTCACTGTCGGATATGGTGATATTCTACCTGTTGGATCAATTCGCTATTTAGCCGATATTACTGCATTTACAGGTGTTTTTATGATGAGTTATTTTACAGTTGCCTTTGTTCGTAAAATTTTAAGATAGGTATGGGCTCAGGTTTTGCATTAGATTCAATAAGGACATCACAAAACAATCGCTTATTGAAAAAATTTCATCGTGCCAGATATAATGAAATGAAAGAAGCTTTATAGAGGACCTCTTCATATTTCTGAGGGTTAATAAAAATTAAGTACAAATTTCAGCTCCACTTTAAACAATGAAAGTTATCTTCACACCTTTTAAATTTGCTCTGAAGCATTCATTTTTGCATCAAATGGTTACCCTTTTTAAGGGCTTCTTTGTTAGGCTAAAACGTTAGAAGAACTAGTATCGAGAAAACAGAATATTGTTGTATTTTATTAAATGAATTATAATTTACATTGGTTAAGATTGAGAA
>DMBU01000168.1 GCA_003446015.1 Bacteroidales bacterium
AATCTAATTTAGGGATCGTCAACCCATTCCTAATCACAATTCACCACTCACAAATAAAAAACCTGACAATAATCATCGGGCTGGTAATGTCTTTTTTTGTACTTTTGCGATCTAAAATCTAAGTTCTAAAATCTAAAATCAAATAATCATGTTAAATACCATATTCAATCACAGGTCAATACGTAAGTACAAAAATACTCCGGTAGCAGAAAAGGATTTACACGAAATTTTAGAAGCCGGAACGCGGGCATCAACAACAGGTAACATGCAGGTTTATTCCATCATTGTTACCCGCGACGAGGAGATGAAAAAGCGTTTGGCTCCAACACATTTTAATCAGCCTATGGCAACGCAGGCTCCTGTTTTATTAACTTTTTGTGCCGACATTAACCGCTTTAACAAATGGTGCGAACAGCGAAACGCCGAACCGGGATACGATAATTTTTTATGGTTTACCAATGCAGTTATTGATGCTATGCTGGTTGCACAGAATTGTTGTATTGCTGCCGAGGCTAAAGGATTAGGCATTTGCTACCTGGGAACAACAACCTATACTGCCGATAAAATTATCGATATACTGGAACTTCCTAAAGGTGTAATTCCGATTACTACGGTTGTTATGGGTTATGCCGACGAGAATCCCGGATTAACTGATCGTTTGCCACTGGAAGCTGTTATACATTACGAAACTTACAACGATTACACTCCTGAGATGATCGATCAGATTTATGAGGAAAAAGAATCCCTGGAATCGACCAAAGCATTGTTGGATGAAAACAAAAAAGAGACATTTGCACAGATCTTTACAGATAATCGCTACAAAAAAGCAGATAACCTTCATTTCTCGAAAGTGTTTTTTGATGTGCTAAAGAAACAAGGGTTTTTTAATCAATAATTTGTAACTACTCAGGTAGAATGGATAATCGTATTTAATTAAATATTAATAGGATATACATTCCACGCAAAGTTTTCAAAGAATATCGCAAAGATCGCAAAATGCATATAATAAGCGCTTTGCGTTTTTTGCGTTTCTTTTGTTCAGCGTTTTTTGCGTGGAATTATAAATCATAAAAAACTAACAATCAAAAATTTGAACCACCTGAGTAGTTGTAATAATTTTACTTTTCATGTTGAAAGCTAAATTTTTTAGAATAATATATGAAATCATATTCAGTAATTTGAGTATGATTTTTTTATTGAACGCGGATTATACGGATTCATTTGAAACGCAGATTAAAATAAGAATTAATCAGCGAAAATCCGCGTTATTTATATCCGTGTCATCGGCGTTCTGTTTAATTTATACGAATTGAATCTAATGCCTTAAATATACTAATTTCTTTAATCTCAAGTTATCTCATTATATTTGCTAAAAGTCAATTTTTTGAGATATAATTTCTGCATATTACTTTCGTTTATTTTGCTGTCGAGCTCTCAGCTTCTGGCTCAGGAGTATAAAGTAACTGTTAAGAGTAAAGCTAATCTTCCTAAAGAATTTAAATCCATCCATAACTTTACAGGCGATAGCGCGGCTATTCAGGATCAGCTAAAAATCTTTTTACAGAATTTATATCGCGAAGGATATTTGGCAGCCAGTATCGATAGCCTCTGTTATGATTCCAGTAATGTAGTTGTGAATTTATTTATTGGGAAAAAATATTCATGGGCTGAACTTGATTTTTCGCAATTGGATGAGACCCTGCAGGAAGAGCTCAAAGGCAAGAAAAGAAAAACTGAAACGGGTGATTTAATTGAACTTCAGAATCTAAAAAAGCAGATTGTATCTTTTTACGAAAATTCGGGATATCCATTTGTAAGTGTAAAGCTCGAAGCATTTGAAATGGATGATTCTGTTTTTAGGGCCGTCATCGTTGCCGTTAAAGGAGATTTCTACAGTATCGACAGTTTAATTGTAAAGGGCGATGCTAAAATATCGACGAATTATTTGAAAAAAGCATTGCAAATTGAAAGCGGAGAGCCTTTTAATCAGAAAAAAATCAATGCTATTTCGAAAAGAATGAATGATTTAAAATTCTTATCGGAAATAAAACCCGCCGAAATTGAATTCAGGGAGGAGAGCATTGACTTGTACCTTTATTTGCAAAACAAGAAAGCAAATATGTTTAATGGTATTATTGGTTTTTTGCCTGATCCCGATAACCATCGGGATGAGAAAACAGGAAAGTTATTAATTACAGGTGAGTTAAATCTTAATTTGGTAAACTCATTTGGAAGGGGCGAAGAAATATTTCTGAACTGGGAAAAACTGGAATCGTCAACTCAGAAATTGAATGTTGGATTTATGTATCCATACTTGTTTAAATCAAATCTTGGATTAGATGCCGATTTTGGATTGTATAAAAAAGATTCTAGCTTCTTATCGTTGAATGCAGGTTTTGGAATTCGATTGTTTTTAAGTTATGATGATTATATTAAAGCGTATTATCGATATAAGAGTTCAAGCAGAATAGGTGATGAAAAAGCAATGAGTTTATCCTTAAATTATGCCGATGTAAAATCGAATATATTTGGAGCCTCCTATTATTTAAATGAGCTTGATTATAAGTTAAATCCGCGAAAAGGAGTGGAGCTAAATCTTTATGGAGGGGTGGGATTTAAAAATATTGATCATGATACAAATGGAAATGATAGTTTAAATACCGATAATAGCACCATTGAACTGGAAGCCGGGCTTAACCTGGATGTATACTTTCCCATTTATCGTAATTTTATTTTCCATTTTGGAAATACTACCCGATTTTTGGATCAGTTTGCTGATCATAACCAAGAAGTTGTTTTTTACGAAAACGAGTTGTATCGCTTTGGAGGAGCCAGATCATTGCGTGGTTTCGACGAAAGTATTTTTTATGCTTCGATTTATTCCTTACAAAACGTGGAAATTAAATATCTGTTTGAGCAAAACTCTTCCTTCTATGTTTTCTGGAATGGAGCCTATTATTATAAAAATGTGGTGAATGATATTACCGAAGATTTTCCCTGGGGTATTGGTATTGGAATAGACTTTGATACCCGTGCAGGAATCTTTTCGCTAAGCTATGCTATTGGAAAACAATTCGATAATCCGCTTGAAATTAGAACTGCAAAAATCCATTTTGGGTATATTTCGAGGTTTTAGTGTAAAGTAGAACGGACGTTTCTGTCCTGTTTGTAAAACGGACATTCTTGTCCGTTTGAAAACTTATTTTTTGTTTTTCAACCTTAACTTCTGGTTTCAGACCTTCAACTCATATTGAAACATTAATTTTCTCATTAAATAATTGTAACTACTCAGGTAGAATAGATAATCGTATTTAATTATTTGTAAAACGGACATTCTTGTCCGTTTGAAAACTTATTTTTTGTTTTTCAACCCTAGCTTCTGGTTTCAGACCTTCAACTCATATCGAAACATTAATTTTCTCAATAAATAATTGTAACTACTCAGGTAGAATAGATAATCGTATTTAATTAAATATTAGAAGGATATACATTCCACGCTAAGTTCACAAAGAAAATCGCAAAGATCACTAATTGTTTATAATAAGCACTTTGTGTTTTTTGCATGGAATTTTTAAACATAAAACATTAACAATCAAAAATCTGAACTACCTGATTAGTTGCAAGATAAATAGTATTGAACGATTATTTCCATCATAATTATTTATTATTTAATCATTTATTATATGATCATCGTTAAAGGATCTTTGATCTTTGATCTTAATCTAAAACTTTAAAAAACGAATTAGCCTGTGCAGTAGCGGTAATAATCATATCGTTTACACACACATGCTCGGGTCGTGTAACAACATATAAAACAGCATCGGCAATATCTTTTCCATATAAGGGTGTAAATCCTTTGTAAACGCTTTCAGCTTTATCTTTATCACCCTTGAATCGAACCAATGAAAATTCCGTTTCAACCATGCCTGGATTAATTGCTGTTACTTTTATTTTGTGCTGAAGCAGATCAATACGCATTCCTTTGGTTATGGCATCAACAGCATGTTTTGTTCCGCAATAAACATTTCCTTTCTCGTAAGCTTCTTTTCCGGCTGTTGACCCAATATTAATGATGTGTCCGTGTTTTTTTTCAACCATTCGTGGGGCAATCTTTCGAGTAACATAAAGTAAGCCTTTAACATTGGTGTCGATCATACGTTCCCAATCGTCAATAACACCTTCCTGTATATGGTTTAATCCCACTGCAAGTCCTGCATTATTAACTAACACATCAATGTCTTGCCATTCTTCAGGAAGACTGTCAATAGCTTTATCTACTTCTTCTTGATTACGAACATCAAAATTTAAGATATGGATTTTACCTGAAGATTTTTCTTTTATTTCTTTTTTCAGATCGTCTAAAAGTTCTTTTCTTCTTCCTGTAATAATTACATCAAAATTATTTTGAGACAAAGTTATTGCGGTTGCCCTTCCAATTCCTGACGTAGCTCCTGTAATTAATGCTATTCTGTTCATTATATTTATTTTTTGATTGATCTAAATTAAGCCATAAAATTAATTAAAAAATAGGAAAGAAAATATTTATTAAGAATTACGATTTCTTGTAGATATTATCAGCTAATGGATACACGAGTTATTAAGATTTTAAAGGTAATTAAATTTTAAGATTTAATGCTGTTAAAATTTAAGAGTTAGTTATATTTGCTAAGTCTTTAACCAATATTAATCATAATAAAGTTTTTTAAAATGGAAGTTACAGTTAAAACCGCAGAACAACTGGGTTTATTACCAGAGGAATTTGAAAAAATAAAAGAAAATCTGGGACGAACCCCGAATTTTACAGAATTAAGTATTTATTCGGTAATGTGGTCGGAGCATGCTTCGTACAAAAATTCAATTAAGTGGTTAAAGACTTTACCACGAACCGGGAAACAATTACTTGTTGAGGCAGGTCAGGAAAATGCTGGATTAGTTGATATTGGAGAAGGTCTGGCTTGTGCTTTTAAAATAGAATCGCATAATCATCCTTCGGCTGTTGAACCTTATCAGGGTGCTGCTACAGGTGTTGGAGGTATTAACCGCGATATTTTTACTATGGGTGCACGACCTGTTGCTCAACTAAATTCGTTGCGTTTTGGGGATATTAGCCTCGACAGAACAAAATGGCATTTAAAAGGCGTTGTTAAAGGTATTGGCGATTATGGAAATGCATTTGGGATTCCTGTGTTAGGTGGCGAAGTTATGTTCGACAAATGTTACAATACAAATCCTCTGGTAAATGCCATGTCGGTTGGTATTATGAAAAAATCGGATACAATATCTGCTATTGCCAAAGGTGTAGGGAATCCGGTTTATATTGTAGGTTCGTCAACAGGTAAAGATGGGATACATGGAGCTACTTTTGCATCTGCCGATTTAACTGAAAATTCTGCCGAAGATTTGCCATCTGTTCAGGTTGGCGATCCATTCATGGAAAAGCTTTTAATGGAAGCTACTCTGGAATTGAATAGCACCGGTGCAGTAGTTGGTATGCAGGATATGGGTGCCGCAGGAATTATTTGTTCTACTTCCGAAATGTCGGAAAAAGGAGCTCATGGAATGAAAATCTATTTAGATAAAGTTCCATTGCGTCAGCAAGAAATGAAGGATTGGGAAATTCTGTTGTCTGAGTCGCAAGAAAGAATGTTGGTTGTTGTTGAAAAAGGGAAAGAAAGTGTTGTTGAAAGAATTTTTGATAAATGGGATCTAAACTGTGCAATTATTGGCGAAGTAATAAAAGATGATAAGCTTTATTTTTATTTGCACGATGAATTAGTTGCAGAGATTCCTGCATCAACATTAGTGTTAGGAGGTGGAGCACCAATTTATGAACGTGAATATAAAGAACCAGCATATTTTAAAGAATATCAAAAATTCAATATCGATTCGGTAAAAGAACCTGAAGATTATGTAGAAATAGCTCAAACATTGTTACAAAGTCCGAATATAGCATCCAAAAAATGGGTTATCGAACAATATGATACCATGGTTGGGGCATCAAATATGAGTACAAACTTTCCTTCCGATGCAGGTATTTATAACATTAAAGGAACAAATCGTGCATTGGCAATGACCGTTGATTGTAATTCACGATATGTGAAAGCCGATCCAGAAAAAGGAACTGCAATTGCCGTTTCTGAAGCTGCCCGAAACATTGTTTGTTCAGGAGGTATCCCATTGGCAATAACAAACTGTTTGAATTTTGGAAACCCATATAATCCTGAAGCTTTTTGGCAATTTGTTGGTGCTATAAAAGGAATGAGCCATGCATGTAAAAAGTTCAACACTCCGGTAACAGGAGGTAACGTGAGCTTTTATA
Organism: Bacteroidales bacterium; assembly: GCA_003446015.1. Lineage (GTDB taxonomy): Bacteria > Bacteroidota > Bacteroidia > Bacteroidales > UBA12077 > UBA12077. Next base: position 6,320 of record DMBU01000168.1, read on the forward strand.
ATCAGATGCAGGTTGATGGTAGAATAGAACCTATTAATCCAACTCCGACAATAGGTATGATTGGAGTAATTGAAAATAAAAACGATCAAATGAGTATTGCTTTTAAGAATAAGGGGGATATGATTTATTTGATTGGGAAATCTCAAAATGATATAAGTTCATCTGAATATTTAAATTTCATTCATAAAATTGAAGCTTCTCCAGCACCTTATTTCGATCTGGAAGAAGAGCACGAAGTTCAGGAAGCCATAAAAGGATTAATACAGAAAAACCTGATTCTGTCTGCTCATGATGTATCTGATGGAGGTTTGTTTGTAACACTTGTTGAATCGGCATTAGTTAAATGTTTTGGTTTTGATGTTACTCCCGATGCGGAGATCAGAAAAGATGCATTTTTATTTGGTGAGGCTCAGGGTAGAGTTGTTGTTTCGGTTTCTCCATCAAACGAAGATCATTTTATAGATTATATGATAGAACAAAAAGTTCCATTCTCGGCTTTAGGTCATGTAACTAAATCAGAGTTAAGAATCGACGATAATTCCTATGGTTTTATAAATGATATCAAAAAGCTCTATGATAATGCATTGGAGAAATATTTAAAGGAAGACTAATTATTTGTGATCACACCATATAAAGATAATAAGTCGGGGAAAAAAGAGCAGGTAGCTCAGATGTTTAATAATATTGCCCGGCGATACGACTTTTTAAATCATTTTCTGTCCTTAGGTATCGACAATATTTGGAGAAGAAAAGCGATTCATTGTCTTAAAGATATTTCAACCGAACCAGTTATTCTCGATGTAGCTTCAGGAACAGGTGATCTGGCAATTGCTGCTTTAAAACTTAATCCTAAAAAAATTATCGGAATTGACATTTCGGAAGAGATGTTAAACATTGGGATTCAAAAAATCAATAAAAAAGGATATCAGAATATAATTGAGTTAAAAAAGGGCGATTCTGAGAATATTGAATTCGATAATGACTTTTTTGATGGTTTAACTGTTGCATTTGGAGTAAGAAACTTTGAAAATCTGAATAAAGGTCTTTCTGAAATGTACCGTGTTCTGAAACCCGGAGGTAAAGCTGTAATTCTTGAGTTTTCAAAACCACGACTGTTTCCTGTAAAGCAGTTGTACGATTTTTATTTCAAGGCTGTTTTACCCATGTTGGGAAAAATAATTTCAAAAGATAGTTCAGCCTATACTTATTTACCCGAATCAGTGAATGCTTTCCCCGAAAGAGAACAGTTTATTCAGGAATTAGAAAATCTTGGTTTTAAAAACTGTACGTTTAAACCATTGAGTTTCGGAATTGCGACGATTTATGTTGGTTTAAAATAAATGATTATTAGTCCAAATACTATAAATAGAATTAAATACGTTAGCTAGTTCTAAAGATCAAAATGAAGAAAGCTGTAATCATATTATTCCTGGGTATACTTTCGCAAACCATGTTTGCTCAGGATGATATTATGTTGAATTACCAGGGTGTTGATCGTAAAACAATTCATTTTGGATTTACCCTTGGGTTTAATACCATGGATTTTAAACTTACTCCTAGCATGAATTCCTTTGGTCCCGATTCAACAGTTTTAATTCCTGAAATTAACGATTTAGTACCCGGTTTTCATGTTGCAATTGTTTCAAACTTACGATTAAATGATAACTGGGATTTAAGATTTTTACCAGGGATTGCATTGGGCCAGCGTAAAATATTGTTTTATGATAATGATAAAAATGTTGTTTCTGAAATGAAAATAGAATCAACGTTTATTGATCTGCCATTATCACTAAAATATAAAGCTACACGAATAAATAATACCAGACCATATTTAATAGGAGGTATAAATATCAGAAATGATATGGCCAGGAATAAAGAGTTTAATGAGGATGAAGAAATATATATCAAATTAAAACCTTTTGATGTTTATTATGAGCTCGGTGTAGGTGTCGATTTTTATCTGGCTTACTTTAAATTTTCTACTGAAATAAAATATTCGGTTGGAACACTTAATGTTGTTTCATCTGATGCTTCAGACGATTATCCTCAATATGCAAACTCAATAGATAAGTTGAATTCACGCATGTTTATGGTTTCTCTTCACTTCGAATAATCCTGTTTTATCCTTCGTCTGAATTCCGAACAAACAATTGCAGTAGCAACGGAAATATTTAACGATTCTGAGCTTTCAGAATCTAAAGGATAATTTGGGATAAAAAGCTTCTGATTTATTATTGATGATAGTTCTTTTGATATGCCATGCGATTCGCTTCCCATAATTATTAAACCATTCTCACTTAAGGTTTCAGAATAAATATTATTTCCTTCCAGAAAAGTTCCATAGATATTGAAGTTTTCAAGTTTGTTTAGTTCAGAAATAAATTCTTTGCTTTCAACATAATGAACTTTAGTTCTAAAGATAGCACCCATTGTTGCCTGAACAACTTTTGGATTGTACATATCAACACTTTCATTAGTGCAGAATAAGTTTTTAATTCCAAACCAATCAGCTATTCGTAGAATTGTTCCAAGATTTCCAGGATCCTTAATGTTTTCCAAAAAAAGATTTAACTCCTGATGAATTTCTTTTAATTCATACTTGTATTTTTGTTGTTTAGCTATGGCAAAAACCTTATTTGGCGTCGATAATGAACTAATCTTATTCAGTTCAGCCTCCGAAATTTCACAGACTTCTATTTCCGGCTGTATTTTTATTTTTTGTTGATTTGAATTTATCCAATCTGCAGTAGCATAAATATCAGTTGTTTGAACATTAGAATTAAGTAATTCATCAACTAATTTTTCACCTTCAGCAAAAAAACATTGATGGATATCTCTGTATTTCCTTTTTTTAATGGAATTAATGAATTTAATTTTATTTTTGCTGAGCATGTTTCTATTAATTGTTCAATGGTTTCAATAATTGAATGTAAATATAAGTAAAGCCTTGAAAATATTCTCATTTTTATATTACTCAAATACTCGCCGATTAGCTTCGTTTATTATTTTAATTTCTCTTTTATTTGCTTCATGTAGCCCTGTTAAATATGTGCCGGATGATAAATACTTACTCGATCGGTATCGAATAAAAGTTAAAGATGGCAATGTAAAGAAAGATGAAATAAAAAACTATGTCAGGCAAAAACCTAATAAAAGAATTCTTGGTATACGTTTTCATCTTTGGTTATATAATCTATCAAGAAAAGATAAAGAAAAAGGAATAAATAACTGGTATAGAAAAATTGGAGAAGAACCGGTTATTTACGATCAGTTTTTGTCCGATAAATCTGTTGATCTATTAAAATCTTATTTAGACAATAAAGGATATTATAACTCAATTGTAAAAGATACGGTTCTGTTAAAACGAAAAAGAGCCAGGATTCTTTATAAAATTCAGGTCAAAGAACCCTTTAAGATCAGATCAATAAATTATAGTTGCAGAGACACGAATATGGCACCCAATGTGTTACCCGATACTATAAACTCGATCATTATTCCCGGTAATAACTTTGATTTGGATATTTTACAAGATGAACGTGAGCGGGTAGAAACAAATCTAAAGAATAAAGGTTATTATAGATTTAATAAAGATTTTATCTCCTTTCAAGCTGATAGCTCGGCAAAATCTCTCGAAGTTGACTTGAAAATGACTATTAATGAGTTTCAAAAGAGAGATGCTGCAAACAATATTATAAATACCAGCCATAAAAGATATTTAATCAATAAGGTATTCGTTTTTACAAATTTTGATCAAAAAGAAGCCTTATTACAAAGCGATTACTATACAACAAATCTTGACACCACATTTATTGATGGAATATATTTTGTATCCAAAGACCAGGATAAATTGAACAGAAGAGTTATTCTGCAATCGAATTTTATTCAGCAAGGAGATTTTTATTCATTGAATAATGCGAACAGAACCTACAAACATTTAAATTCTTTGCGATTATTTAAAATAATAAATATTCAGTTTAATACAGTCGATTCACTTGATAACGATAGTTTAAATTTAGGTTATTTAAACTGTAATATACAGCTCACCAAGTATTTTTTACAATCGTATACCATTGAATTGCAAGGAACAAATTCATATGGGAATATAGGTATCGGAGGAAATTTTCTTTACCAGCATAGAAGTCTCTTTGGAGGAGCTGAAATAACCGATTTTAGAATTAATGGTGCTATCGAGGCTATCGATGAACAAAATATTGCAGGCAATTACTATACAACAGAATTAGGAGCTAATGTAACTGTCAGTATTCCAAAATTCATATTACCAATTTTTAAAGGGGAACAATTTAGTAAGAAATACAGTCCAAAAACACAAATTTCAGGTGGTTATAACTTTCAGGACAGAATCGATTACCGAAGATCAATTGCAAACTTATCATATGGTTATATATGGGATGGGAGTAAATACTTAAAACACTCCATGAAACTACTTGAATTAAATGCAGTAACTTTACCATATGCAAGCCCTGAGTTTAAGAATTATATTGACTCAACTTTTTTAAAGAGCAGTTACGATAATCACCTTATTTCAGTAACTAATTATAGTCTTATTTTTAATAATCAAGATCTTAAGAAAAACAAAGATTTTTATTTTTTAAGATTAAACACAGAAATATCGGGGAATATTTTATCAGGTATTAGTGAACTTACAAATGCAACCAAAAACGAAAACAATAGCTATGTGGTTTTTGGCATTCCTTTCTCGCAATATTCAAAATTGGATTTGGATCTTCGGTACTATGATATTATTGATAATTCAAATACCATTGCTTACCGATTATTTGGAGGCTTAGGTATACCCTATGGAAACTCAATTTCACTGCCTTTTGAGAAAATGTATTTTTCCGGAGGTGCAAATAGTATCAGGGCATGGAATGTTCGTGATTTAGGGCCGGGTTCATATTCAGGAGGCTCAAGAACGCGATTTCCTAATCAAACTGGAGATATCAAATTAGAAGCAAACATCGAGTATCGGTTTAAAATGTTTTGGGTTATTGAAGGAGCGTTGTTTATTGATGCTGGAAATGTTTGGAACCTGAATTCTGATGAGTTTGAAGGAGGACTGTTTCGTAAAGATCAGTTTTATAAAGAATTTGCTGTGGGTTCCGGAGTTGGTGCTCGCTTTGATTTCTCATTTTTTATTTTCAGGCTTGACTTAGGCGTAAAACTAAGAGATCCTGCTTTACCTGATGGTGATCGATGGATTCCCGGAAATAGAGCCCTTACCTGGCAAGATGATTTCACAATTAATATTGGTATTGGATATCCTTTTTAAATTAAATTCTAAATTAAACCATAATTTTCCCCACAATTATTTTTCACTAACCTTAATCTTCTTTTTTTATTGAAATTCAGCGATTAAGCATGTGTAGATCTTGATATGCATATTCAAATATTATTTATTAAATTTGTATGAGTTAACCATTAAATTCTAAAGCTTATGTCATACAATAAAATTTTGGAGTTATTAGGTAATAAATCAGATTATCTGTTAAAGCATAAATCACATACTATTTCTAAAGATTTATTGCATTTACCAGGACCATCTTATATTGATGAAGTATTTAGCCAGACTAATCGCACTCCACAGGTTATTGGATCATTGCAGCAAATGATGAATACTGGTCGTTTGGCCGGAACAGGATTTTTTTCTATTCTTCCCGTAGATCAGGGTATTGAGCATACTGCCGGAGCATCTTTTGCTCCAAATCCTATGTATTTCGATCCTGAAAATATTGTGAAATTAGCAATTGAAGGTGGTTGTAATGCAGTAGCTTCTACGTTTGGGGTATTGGCATCCGTATCCAGAAAATATGCTCATAAAATTCCTTTTATTGTAAAGTTAAACCATAACGAACTGATGACATATCCAAATAAGTATGATCAAATCATGTTTGGATCTGTTGAGGAAGCATGGAATCTGGGTGCAAAAGCCGTTGGTGCTACAATCTATTTTGGATCTGAAGAGTCAAACCGTCAGCTTGTTGAGGTAGCGGAGGCATTTGAAAGAGCACATGAGTTAGGAATGGTAACCGTTTTATGGTGTTATACGCGTAATTCAGCATTTAAAAAAGATGGAGTAGATTACCATACAGCAGCTGATTTAACGGGTCAGGCAAATCATCTTGGAGTTACCATTCAAGCTGATATTATTAAACAAAAACTTCCCGAATGTAATGGTGGATTTAAAGCAATAAATTTTGCTAAGACACATGATAAAGTTTATTCGGAACTTACCACTGATCATCCTATCGATTTAACAAGATATCAAATTGTAAATAATTACATGGGTCGATTCGGACTAATCAACTCAGGAGGAGCTTCTTCAGGCGCTTCAGATTTAGCCGAAGCAGTTTTTACTGCAGTTGTTAATAAGAGAGCAGGAGGGATGGGATTAATTTCGGGTCGCAAGGCATTCCAACGCCCAATGAAAGAAGGTGTTGAATTATTAAATGCAATTCAGGATGTTTATCTTGCCAAAGAAATTGATATCGCTTAAGAAATCTATAATAATATTTTACGGCAGTCTCAACATTGAGGCTGCTTTTTTGTTTCGCATTAAACTATATTTTGTAAATCAAATCAATTTTAGTAAAATTGTTGAGTATAGCATTTAATAATAAATAATATGTCAAAAAAATTTAGATCAGGGGTTTTATTCGGAGAAGAAGTTTCTCATCTTTTTGAATATGCCAAAGAAAAGAAATTTGCACTTCCGGCAGTTAATGTTATAGGTACGAATTCTATAAATGCTGTTTTAGAAACAGCACGTGAAGTAAATTCACCAGTAATTATTCAATTTTCAAATAGTGGAGCCGCTTTTGTTGCAGGTAAAGGTTTGTCCAATGAGAATCAGACCGCGAGTATTGCAGGAGCTATATCAGGGGCTCAGCATGTTCATAATTTAGCAAAATACTATGATGTTTCGGTTGTTCTGCATACAGATCATTGTGCTAAGAAACTTATTCCATGGGTTGAAGGTTTAATTAAAGCTGGTTTTGAATTTTATGAAAAAAACAAGCAACCTCTTTTTAGTTCACACATGTTAGATTTAAGTGAAGAATCATTGAAAGAAAATATTGAAATTTCAGCTTCCTTCTTAAAAAAAATGCACGAACTGGGAATGACTTTGGAGATAGAATTAGGTGTTACAGGAGGTGAAGAAGATGGTGTTGATAATACAAATGTCGATACTTCGAAACTATACACTCAACCTGAAGAAGTAGCATATGCTTACGAAAATCTAATGAAAATAAGCCCTGATTTTACTATTGCAGCCTCATTTGGCAATGTTCATGGTGTTTATAAACCCGGTAATGTTGTGCTAAGCCCAATTATATTAAAAAACTCACAAGAACTGATACAAAAGAATTTTAATACAAAAGAAAAACCGGTAAACTTCGTTTTTCACGGGGGTTCAGGTTCAGAGAAAGATAAAATTGCTGAAGCAATCAGTTATGGAGCGATAAAAATGAATATTGACACTGATATGCAATGGGCTTCATGGAAAGGAATTTTGGATTATTATAATGAAAAACAGGGATTTCTTCAAAGTCAGATTGGAAATCCAAATGACCCTGATGGCCCAAACAAAAAATTCTATGATCCAAGGGTTTGGATGCGTGAACTTGAAAAAAGTTTTATACAAAGATTAGTTGAAGCATTTAAAGATCTGAACGCAGTGAATAGAAATTAAAGGCTATTTTTAATCTATATTTTTAGGCCGTCTTAATTATAATTAAGACGGTTTGTTTTTTCACTATTTTGCATTTTGCAAATCAATTCTAATTTTGTAAAATTGTGTTTCTTGAACTCTAACATGAAGTATAATGGCAAATATCGATTTCTCAAAAAGAGATAGTTTTGGAAGTAAATTTGGAGTTATAGCTGCTACAGCAGGCTCCGCGGTTGGATTAGGAAACATTTGGCGATTTCCATATGTTGCAGGGGAGAGTGGAGGTGGGGCATTCGTATTAATTTATCTTGGTTTTATATTACTAATAGGAGTTCCTGTTATGCTTTCTGAATTTATTATCGGACGCCGCGGACAACAGAATGCATTTGGATCATTTAAAAAACTAGCTCCTGGTAAACCATGGTATTTGGTAGGCTTAATGGGTATCATTGCAGCCTTTTTGATATTAGCTTTTTATAGCACCATTGCTGGTTGGACACTTGAATATATTATGCAATCAATAACAAACAGTTTTAATGGAAAAAACTCTGCTGAATTAAAGCAGTCTTTTGAAATTTTTCAATCTGGAACCTTCCGTCCAATTCTGTGGCAATTAATTTTTATGGGATTAACTGCATGGATTGTATTTTCCGGCATTAAAGACGGGATAGAAAAATCTACAAAAATATTAATGCCCTTACTTTTTGTTCTAATTATTATCTTGTGTATTAGAGCTGTCACTTTGCCCGGAGCTATTGAGGGACTAGAGTTCCTGTTTAAACCCGATTTCTCAAAAATTACCTGGGGAGTTGTTTTAGAAGCTTTGGGTCAGGCTGCCTTTTCGCTTAGTATAGGTATGGGAGCACTAATCACTTATGGTTCATATATTGGTAAAGATAATAATTTATCAACTACAGCAATTCAGGTTTCTTTAGCTGATACGGCAATTGCATTATTAGCTGGAGTCATGATTTTCCCTGCTGTATTCTCATTTGGATTAAAACCCGATGAAGGTTTTGGATTAGTATTTATCGTATTACCAAATATATTTGAGCAGATGGCTGGAGGGTATTTCTTCTCAATTATCTTCTTTATTCTTTTGGCGGTGGCAGCTTTAACTTCAACAATTTCTGTTTTGGAAGTAGTGGTTGCATACTTTGTTGAAGAATTAAAAATGTCAAGAAAGAAAGCCACGATTATCGGATCTGTATCTATTAGTGCAATCGGAGTTTTTTGCACGCTCTCTTTTGGGGGATTAAGCAACTTCAAAATCTTTAATAAAACAGTATTTGGAATATTTGATTATTTGTCTGCTAATATACTACTCCCTATTGGAGCATTCTTAATTGTTATTTTTCTGGGTTGGTTTTTAGGTAAAAAAGTTATTGTCGATGAACTTTCAAATAATGGTACCTTGAAAAACAGATTGTTGGGATTATTTATCTTTATTATTAAATTTATTGCTCCGGTAGCTATTGCGATGGTATTTTTATACAGTACGGGAATAATAAAACTATAAAAGAATACATGTTAAAAAAGAGATTTAGAGAATATTTTACATTTACAAAAAAGGAGCGCAATGGAATACTTGTTCTCCTTTTATTTTTATTAATTCTGATTGTTTTTAGGATATATCAGATGAATCTGTCATTTGGAGAAGTGGTATTAATGGATGACGATTTTAAAAAAGAGATTGAAGAATTCGAAAAATCTTTAACTCCAAAAATAACTCATAAAGACAAATCAGAATATTCGTCTAAAAACGAAGAATATGAAACTGATAAATGGGAAGAGCCTAAAGAATATTTTAATTTTAATCCAAACAAAGCCTCAAAGAATGAACTTAGGAAATTAGGATTCTCAGAAAAACAAATTGAAACCTTAATGAATTATCGAAAAAAGGGAGGTAAGTTTTTTGATAAAAAAGATTTGTTAAAGATATATGGGATTGAAGAAAAACAGTATGAAATCCTTGAACCATATGTTATTATTGAAGAAAAGGTTAGAGAAGAGCAATCTAATGTTATTTATAAAGAGATAGAGCTAATCGAAATAAATACAGCATCAATTGAAGAGCTAATGAACCTTCCAGGAATCGGAAGCTCCTACGCTGAACGAATAGTTAAATACAGAGATTTATTGGGAGGATATTATACTAAAGATCAGGTTCTGGAAGTTTACGGAATGGACTCAACAAGGTATTTGGGTTTTATTCAAGACATCTATATTGATACAAATCAAATCATTCATATTAATTTGAACGAGGCCGATTTTAAAACCTTTATTAAACATCCTTACCTGAATAAATATCAAACAGAAGCAATTTTAAAATATAAGGAATTAGTGGGCGATTTTTCAGCAATTGATCAAATTTATCAGAATAAACTTTTATCCAAAGAGGATTATTTGAAATTGAAACCATATTTGAAACTAAAATAGAAATATAATTTTGACAATTGAATAAAATTTCCGTATATTTATTTCCTATGATTTACATAAGTTACGTTCCTGATCATCAGGCTTGTAACTGTAATTTTAGACTAAAAGAATACCATAAAAATATTTTTTTATTTTTTTTTCATGAATTATTTTTGAAAAGTGAGTTTTAAATTAATATTTTTGCGGCTCAATTAAAAAAAAATGTATCAATTATGATAGTAGTACCATTAAAAGAAGGTGAAAATATCGAAAGAGCTTTAAAAAAGTTTAAAAGAAAGTTCGAGAAAACAGGTGTTGTTAAAGAGTTAAGGGAGAGACAAGCTTTTATTAAGCCATCTATTAAAAAAAGAGAGCAAAAGAAAAAAGCAATCTACGTTCAACAAATACAACAAAAAGAAGAATAGTTCATCTAGGGTAAGTATGCTCGCTCTGCCAATTGGCACGTGATTTTACTTTTAATTATTTAATTAACCCTATATGTTCAAAGATCTTTTTCTAAAATACTTACAATTCGAAAAACGTTTTTCAGTAAACACGGTCAAGTCATACGAAAGTGATTTGAACCAGTTCGCTACGTTTATTGAATTAGGCTTAACTAAGAGCGACATTCACCAGATAGATGAAAAGCTTGTTAGGGCCTGGGTTGTAAGCATGATGGAAAAGGATTTTTCTGCTTTATCTATTAATCGTAAGTTATCAACACTAAAAACCTTTTTTAAATTTTTATTGCGAGAAGGACAAATCAAGTCCAATCCAATGGATAAAGTTACTTCACCTAAAACATCAAAAAAATTACCTTCATTTATCGAAGAAAAGCATATTAATGGTCTTTTAGATGATTATTCTTTTGGTGATGACTTTTCAGGGATACGTAATAAAACAATTATTGAAATGTTTTATAATACAGGAATGCGATTGTCAGAACTAATTGGTTTAACACTTAATAGTATTGATTTGCATAATGGTACAATTAAGGTGTTAGGTAAAAGAAATAAAGAAAGAATCTTGCCAATACATACATCATTTCAAAATTCAATTAAGAAATATATTTTGGCAAGGGATAAAGAATTTTTAGCTCTTGATCATCATTTTTTATTTGTTACTGATAAAGGAAACAAATTGTATGAAAAATTTGTATACCGTATTGTAAATAAGTATCTAAATTTGGTTACCACAATCGAAAAAAAGAGCCCGCATATTTTGCGTCATACATTTGCAACACATTTATTAAATCGTGGAGCTGATCTTAATTCTATTAAAGAACTATTAGGACATGCTAATTTATCTGCAACACAGATATATACTCATAATACTTTTGAAAAATTAAAAACTATTTATAAACAAGCTCACCCTAGAGCATAAAAATTTGGAGGAGTTCACATGGACATTAAAATTCATTCAATTCACTTTGACGCTGACAAAAAACTTATAGATTTTATTAATAACAAAGTGAAAAAACTTATCCAGTTTCACGATAATATTATTGGTGTCGAAGTTTTTCTACGTTTAGAAAATGATCAAACTGCTGAAAATAAGCTGGCTGAAATCAGACTTGATATTCCCGGAAATGATGTTTTTGCAAAGAAAAAAAGTAAAAGTTTTGAAGAATCAATCGATAATTGTCTTGAAGCAATAAAACGCCAATTAACTAAATTTAAGGAAAAACAAAGGGGTATTTAAAAAAATCAGTAAAAACAATAATATTAACACATATTTTTTTGTGTTTAAAATAAAATATTCATACATTTGCGAACCGATTTTGGAAAATAATTTCTAAAATCGGCGTTCTTTTATTGCCGATGTAGCTCAGCTGGCCAGAGCAGCTGATTTGTAATCAGCAGGTCGGGGGTTCGAATCCGTCCATCGGCTCAATGTATTGAATAGTTTGGGGAGATACCAAAGTGGCCAACTGGGGCAGACTGTAAATCTGCTGGCGTACGCCTTCGTAGGTTCGAATCCTGCTCTCCCCACGATGTCAAGTCAAAACGCAAAAGTGAAAAGTACAAATAACTTTGATTTTTTACTTTTAAACTTTGAACTTAACAATGCGGGAGTAGCTCAGTTGGTAGAGCATTAGCCTTCCAAGCTAAGGGTCGCGGATTCGAGTTCCGTCTCCCGCTCTATTCCTTGCCGATGTAGCTCAGGGGTAGAGCGCTTCCTTGGTAAGGAAGAGGTCATGGGTTCAATTCCCATCATTGGCTCGATATTGAAAGTTTTAAATTATTATTATAAATTATCTAATTATCTAACATTTAGAGTTATGGCTAAAGAAAAATTTGATAGGTCCAAAGAACACGTTAACGTTGGTACTATTGGACACGTTGATCATGGTAAAACAACTCTTACTGCTGCTATTACTATGGTTTTAGCTAAAAAGGGTTTGTCTGAAATAAGAGATTTTGATTCTATTGACAATGCTCCTGAAGAAAAAGAAAGAGGTATTACTATTAACTCAGCTCACGTTGAGTACACAACAGAAAAACGTCACTATGCACACGTAGATTGTCCAGGTCACGCGGATTATGTTAAGAATATGGTTACCGGTGCTGCTCAGATGGATGGTGCTATTATTGTAGTTGCTGCTACTGATGGACCTATGCCACAAACTAGAGAACACATCTTATTGGCTCGTCAGGTAAACGTTCCTTATTTGGTGGTTTTCCTAAATAAAGTTGACTTAGTTGATGATCCAGAATTGATCGAACTAGTTGAAATGGAAGTTCGTGATTTGTTAAACTTCTACGAATTTGATGGTGATAATGCTCCTGTTATTACAGGTTCTGCATTGGGTGCATTGAACGGTGAACCAGAGTGGGAAGAAAAAGTAATGGAACTTATGGATGCTGTTGATAGCTATATTCCTGTTCCTCTTCGTGAGAGAGAAAAACCATTCTTAATGCCTGTTGAAGATGTATTCTCAATTACTGGTCGTGGTACTGTTGCTACTGGTAGAATTGAAACAGGTGTTGTTAATACTGGTGAAGAATTAGCAATGATTGGTTTAGGTGCTGAAGGTCGCAAGACTGTTTGTACTGGTGTTGAAATGTTCCGTAAAATTCTTGATACAGGCGAAGCTGGTGATAACGTTGGTTTATTATTACGTGGTGTTGATAAGAACGAAATCAAAAGAGGTATGGTTCTTGCTAAGCCAGGTTCAATTAAACCTCATACTAAATTCAAAGCTGAGGTTTATATCTTGAAGAAAGAAGAAGGTGGACGTCATACTCCATTCCATAATAAATATCGTCCTCAGTTCT
>DMBU01000107.1 GCA_003446015.1 Bacteroidales bacterium
TGAAACAAATATAGCAAAAATTGTCAAACTTTTACTACACCCCGCATGCTTTAAGACCCGATGTTAGTGGTTGTAGGTTTTTATTTATTCCAATTTCAATTTGGAGGTAGAGCAGGTTTAGCTTCAATAGGAATAGGAAAGAATGCTGTGTCATTTAATATGTATTCTTTTAATTCAGAAGTTCTATCAAATTCTATATTTTCGACTTTAGATAAGATTAAGCAATCATTCGGTAGATGAAGCCAGATAATTATTCCAATTTTCTCATTAAACCAAATTCTTCCGTAGCTATTTCCATATACAGATATTAAAAATTCTTTATTTTGAACTATATAGTTCTTTTCTGCAATTTTATAATAGCCATCATCAAATTTCAAATGTTTATTAGAATTAAGATAAATAGGGTAATAATCAATAGTGTCATTAAAAGAATGAGTTGAAGTATCAAATTTAGGGAAATGGTAAATATGATTGTTCTCATAATAAACCATCGAATCAGTTCCATTATAATTCATCAATGAAGAATCAGGTTTATAATAAACCTTAATTATACTATCATTCAGATTCAAATATTTAAGACTATTATAAGTTTTATTTGAAAAATTTTGATATTCAGATTGGTAATTTCTATAAAAGTCATATTCATAGATAACATAATTTTGGGCAACAATTGTATTTGTCCAAAAAATGAAAATTAATAGAATAACTTGTCTCTTTTTCATAAAAACCTATTACCACTAACGGTTCGCTGTTAAAAATTGTGCGGGTTTTCCGCCCTGTTTCAGTATCACCCGTTAATAAAGTTTAAAAGTAGTAAAAAGCCTGCGAACAACCAAAACCCCGCATTATTTTTGAACAGCTGTTAGCTGTTGTAATTTTTTGATATTTCTAAATGTATATTTTCAATATCTGCTTGTGCTTTTTTAATAGCTTCCATTTGCGATTCTAAACTGTTTATAAAAGCTTCATTTGCTTGAATAACTGAAACGTATAATTCACCTGCTCTTTTTAGTTTTTTTAATAAATTATGAGACGCTTCATTTTCTCTAAACGAAATAACAACTTTTTCAAGTAATGGTATTATCAAAGTTTTATAATCATAATCTATGTCAGGAGATTTTACTTTTTCTGGTTCAGCGAAATAATCAAGAAATGTTTCATTTAAAGCATTATAAAAATCGTCTTCTGGCTTTGGAACTCTTGTCAAGTCTGCCATAGTTTCTAAAATTTCAGAACGCTGTTTTAAAAACTCATTTGACAATGGAGTAACGAACTTTTCATTAGTTTCGTCTATATCATAACGCACAGATGATAACATTTCACTCAAAAAGTCAATATTGTTATAAAAACGATGATAAAATGATGTTTCTATTTTTAGATTCTTTATCAATTTAAATATCTTTTCAGTATCAAAACTTCTTAGCCTATCAATCTGGTGAAGAGGAATCTTTTTAAGAACATTGGCAAGGTGCTTTTTATCTTTTGTGTCATTTAAAAATCTTTCAAATTCTTTCACTTGTGTATTTATTCCATGCGATACATCTTTTAACAAATATGAAATAGATTCACCAAACTCATTAATTTCCTTTTTCTTCTTTTTTTGTTCTTTCCAACCACCACTCATATATATTAAAAGCGCAACTACAGCACTTATTATTGCACCTAATGCAGAGCCTAAAATTCCGCAAAAGTTACAATCGCTTTCATTCTTTTCCTTTTGCAGAAACACTTCTACTTTATTAACCACTGTATCAGTTTGATTCGCCAACAAGACTAAATTATTCAACTTAGAATTAATTTCATTTTGAATTTTAATTTGTTCTTGTTGCTTTTTAAGATTTTGTGAGCAACAATCTAAAAGTGGTTCAACTTTCTCATCAGCAAAGGATGTATAGAAAGCAAATAATAAAAAAGACAAAATTATTGTTTTCATACGCTAAAAAAATTATTACAGCTAACGTCTCGCGGTTAGAAATAGTGCGGGTTTGCGCCCTGTTTCACTATCACCCGTTAATAAAGTTTAAAAGTAGTAAAAAGCTTGCAAACAACCAAAACCCCGCATTTTTTCTGAACCGCTGTTAGCAAACGTTATTATTTCTACATAAGTTTTATAATTTCTTCAATTTTACTTTTTGCTTTTGAATTATTTGGATACAATTCCAAAGAACGTTGATAATTTTTCAAGGCTAATTGATATTGTTTGTCTGCAAAAAATGCTTCCCCAATGTCGTCAAAGGCCTTATAATAATTAGGGTAAATTTCAACATTTAGTTTAAGCAATAATATAGCTCTTTCATAATTTATTTCTTCATATAAATAATATTGAGCAGTATGGAAGATTTTATAAAAAAATGGATAATTGTCAATAAAAGAATTGAATATAGATTTTTTAAGGTTTTGATATCTTTCCATTTTATTTGTATCAGATGAAGAACCTAAATCCAGTATCATTTTTAGTATTTTGTTGTACTCATCAAGATATTTTTTCCCAAAAACATTATCTGGAAACAATTCTGGAATATTCAAAACTCTATCATCTTTTTTTAATTCATATTCTAAATCATATATGATTGGTGTACTGAAATCCGAAAAATAATATAAATATATTTTACCTTCATTTAGATCATAGATTGTTGAATATAATGTTTTAACAGCTTTTTCGTCCATATGAATACTATCCATAATTGATTTAGCATAATTTACACTTGTTTCAAATCCGTTTTTTAATATGCTGGTAGCTTTATTATATCTCCAGCATTCTTTACTCTCATATGGTCGTTTATTCGTTTGTGTAAAAATGTCTTCATTGCCAATGACAAGACTATCACCATCAACATATAAATACTTCCCTGTTTTATCAATATATCTCATTACCGCTCCTACCCAAAAATCAATATTATATTTTTCTATTAAAATTTTTACTTCTTCAACGGTTCCACATTCTTGCATAATTTTCTTTTCTAAATCCAGAGCAGATATTTTAATTTTACCTAATGTGTCAGCTACAATACGATAAGATTGAGTAAAACCGTCGAAAACCAATCCAACTTCATTCATACCACCTTGAGGATATAAATTATCAAATCCCACATAAGCTACTCCGTATTTTCCGAAACTGCCTTTTTCAAACCAAATCCTTGAATTTGGGTTCATCTGATCTTCATTATTTCCAACAATAGTTTTTCCATTTTTTGTAACCTTTATCATACTGCAAGCAAATGCACTATTTAGATTAAATAGTAGCAGTCCAAATAATAGCGAAAATGTAATTTGTTTAAAAAGTTTTATCATCATCCTTGGTTTATAATGTTTGCTAACGTTCTTCGGGTTTGAAGCGGGCGGGAGCGCGCCGCGTTTCAATGTCACCCGTTGACATTGAAACAAATATAGGAAAAATTGTCAAACTTTTACTACACCCCGCATGCTTTAAGACCCGATGTTACAAATTGTGCGGTGTGT
>DMBU01000105.1 GCA_003446015.1 Bacteroidales bacterium
AATTTTTTTTGATGGCTTGTTACGGGTTGTAGCTTCATTTCGTCTATCAGCGCCCTGGGACTTTATCCGCCATTAAAAAAACTATCAGGATGCACCGACTTATCAAAGCAACACGTGAAATGTCATTTTATAGACATGTTTGTCTATGAAATACATTTCAGTGATAGCGAACTAATTTTAAAAAAANNAAATTATCAGACAGGTAGAGATTGTCTAACCGTTAAGAAAAAAAGCTTTTTTAAAATTAGGAGCGAAGGCAAAAAAAACTCACAAGCTATTACCCGTAACGGTCCCGCCATACGAGCCTGTGCGGGTTTCCGCCCTGTTTCATTGTCCACCGTTGAACAACTTTACTAAGATAATATTTTGTCAGCAAACCACCAAACCCCCGCATGGCTTGTGATGGCGTGTTAGGCACTGTTATTTTTTTAGTTTTTCTATAAAATACTCCTGTTTCCAATTAAAATCATCAAGAAATTCAATTGTTTCATGCTTCCCAATTATCAATAAACTGTCATTTATTGATTCAATTTTCATATTGTGCATCCAACCATTTTCAAATTTAATATACTTACCATCTTTAGATAATTTCCAGTCAGCTGTACGTAAAACTTCATTACCAGACTTCATTTGACACTTTCCATTCTCTAAAAATTCATATTTTATAGTTTTTTCAATATAGAACTTGTTCAAAATCATTGGAACAGAGTCTTCTTCTGCGAACGGTCTAATACGAACTTTAGAGTTAATTGGAATTATTTCTTCTTCATATAAGTTCAATTTGTCAACTGTATTTTCATATTCATAAAGTTTCCATGAACCAACAATTGATTTAGAAATATTGTGGTATTCATTTTCAGAAAGCGATTTTGTTATTGAAAATTTAGCAGTAACTATAGAATCATCCCAACAAGTTTCAGCAAGAATAACTGAGTCAGTAAAGCTCTTAATTTGATAAATTTGATATTCCGTTTGATAATGCGATAAGATTATAAAATATGAATTTTTATACTTGTCAACTGTCCACCACTCTGCATCAAACATCTCCCTGCCAGTCTCTTCAGTTATTCGAAGATAGGTTTTTAATCTTGCAAAATTTACGAACCATGGTTGTTCTAAAAATTCTAACCTAAAACTCCCAAATGCATCATGTAATTGCCAGTCATTTTCAAGTAAAACTTGCTTAAGCATTACAGTGTCAATATTTAAATTGTAATTCTTAATAGATATAAATGATAATGTGTCAATAAAAGGTTTTAATGAAGTCTCAGATGGGATTTCAATTAGCAAGATATTTTCATTTTGCTTAATTATTTTTCCATAATTAATAGTGTCATCTAAAATTAGGTTTCTGGTAGAACTTATTATGTATTTGTGAGCTTTTAAATTTTCATAGTCAAAGTCTTTTGTTATAAACAAAGTATCTTTTTGTGACAAATCCATAAAAATACCGGCTTCACACCACATATTCCTTGAAGTTGAAACCCAAAGATTGTCATAATCAGTCAGGTAAGTTTGTTGATTACAAGAATTAAAAAAGAACAGTAAAACTAAAAATGAAAAAATAATGTTTCTTGTTTGCATATCTAAAAAAATTATGGTGCCTAACGTTCTTCGGGTTTAAAGCTGTGCGGGTTTGCCGCCCTGTTTCAATGTCACCCGTTGACATTGAAACAAATATAGCAAAAATTGTCAAACTACAACGAAACCCCGCATGCTTTAAGACCCGATGTTGTACGTTGTTATTTTAACTATATCCATATTTTTTTTTTGAATTTCTTTATCTCTTCCAAACTTAACTTCTTCAATAAATATGTCCTATCACCAAGGTAAAACTCTTTCACAAATATTCCTTTCGTGTAAAGTTCTTCAATAACATGTACAATATCACGAAGGTGTTTGTCTGATAATAGCAGAAAATTGCACTTTTTCTTCTGACCATTCACCAAAATTTCAAGTTTGTTTCTTGTCCCGCTGCAAACATTGTATCCAATGCGATTCCACATTTTCTTACCTTTTGGGTATTCAAGTTCAATTTTAACTTCGTCAATATCCTTGGTTTCAAAAGTCTCATTATTTAAAACAAAAGTATCTTTTGTCAATTTAATTTCTCCAATATATTTTCCTTCTGGTTCTTTCTTATTCCAATGGAAAAAATAAAGAATAGAAATACTCAAAAGGATTATAAGAAGTCCAGTAATTTTGGATATGTCAATTAAGAAATATCCAAGTACTAATAAAAGTATCGTCAGTAAAAATACTTTAAAAGAATTATCTCCCTTAATAGTATTCCTGTCATAAATATGTGAAGAAAACTCCATAATTGTGAGTTAAAATAATTACGTACAACGGTCTTGGCATAGAAAAAGTGCGGGATTTCGCCCTGTTTCTTTATCACCCGTTAATAAAGTTTAAATGTAGTAAAAAGCTTGCAAACCACCAAGCCCCCGCATTTTTTCTGATGCCATGTTAGCCATTGTTATTCTTCAAAAAGTTGATTAATTGTCTTCATCGGTAAAAACATTTTCCCACTATCAGGCAACTCTATAAAGCCATATTTTGAATAAAACAATTTTGCTTCATTATCTAAAGGGTCAACAACAACAGCATAAGAACCAATATCTTTTGAGATTAAATAGCTTCTTTTTAATGCATCAACAAGTAATAACTTTCCAGTCCCCTGACCCTGCTCTGCTTTATCAACAGCCAATCTACCAAGTAGTGTTGTTGGTATTGATTCGTAAGATTTTGGCAACTTCTTTCTATACTTATCAGGTACCTGATGTAATGGAATGCTATTATTTGAAAGAGTATAATAGCCCCTTATTAAACTCTCAGATTTATCCGTAATTACAAAACAAACAGAAAGTTTTCTTTTAACATCCTGACTTGCTTGTATCTGGATGTAACTATCCAGCATTGCTTTTCCACAACAAAACTTTGACTTGTCGTGTTTAGAACTTAAACTTTCAGTTAAAAACATTATTCAGATACTTTGTTGTTGTAATGCTTCACTGCTTCAGTCAAGTTGCTGTTAGGTTTATCCGCATTCATTATTGCGTTAAAAAAAACTTCACAGTCCTTTTGGCTTGCTATTACTTGTTCTCTTTCTTCAACAATATGCTTTGCTTTTTCCTGAACCGTCGATATTACAAAATCTGTCAGACTTCTGTATCCACCAAGAACGGCTGCTCTTTCAAAAAATTGTTTTTGTTCAACTGATAACCGAGTATCAAACCGAGCATTTTCTTTTTTATTTACTTTTGTTGCCATAATACATATTTTTTACAAATGTACGAATTCATTCCGTACACTCCAAATGTTTTTACGTATTTTTTCCGTACGTAATTTTGAAGAATAATTATGGCTAACGGTTCAGCCATAGAAAAAGTGCGGGAATTTCGCCCTGTTTCGGTATCACCCGTTAATAAAGTTTGAAGATAGCAATAAAGTTTGAGAATTACCAAACCCCCGCA
>DMBU01000104.1:0-17157 GCA_003446015.1 Bacteroidales bacterium
ATTGCTTTCAAAATGGCTATTTCCTTTATTTTTTCATTAATGGTCATGTTCATAATGTTATATATTCCGAAACCGGCAACAAAAAGAATTGTAAGCGAAACGGCTATGGCAAGTATGTTTCGGATTTGAGTCATTGCAACCAGTTGTTGATTTGCCACTTGCCACGACTCGATTTGATAGTGTATAACTGGGGTGATTTTTTTTAAGAAAGTCTCTGTTTTATCCTTCTCCTTAATGTTTATCAGTATATCACTTGCATAATCCTGATTTTTACTCAGCAACTGTCTGGCAGAAGAAATATTGAGCCAGGCTTTCGTTTTATCCACCTGTTTTACCGATGTTTCGATTATTCCGGTTATAATAAAGTTTTTGGAAATACCATCGGAGGTCAGGATATTGATGTTATCATTGACATTGACTCCTAAGTTTTCAGCCAATACATTTCCTAGTATAATCCCTGATTTCTGGTAGTTTAAATCAATCCATTTTCCCGATATCACTTTGCTTGAGTTATCAAAAAGTTTGTCCTCATTAATTACTTCAACCCCTGAGATTAACCCATTTATTTTTTTTGACCCACTACGAAAAAAAACATTTAAATTCAGTTGGCTTGCAATACCTGTTATTTCAGGTTGTTTTTCAAGAAAGGCAATTATTTCTGACGTGTTTTTTATTCCATCAGTATATTGCATAACTTTATGGTTTCTTATAGTAAATACAGTTAGAGATGTATTAATAAAGTCTTCAATAGGGTTATAAACTCGTATACTATTCTCATTGAAAATCCGAATGTGCGACATGGAACTAAAAGCCATATCATCCTGTGCTTTATTTACCCCATTCATAAAACTGTTCATGAAAATGTACATGGATACCCCAAATATTACTCCTAAAATGGCGACGATAGTTTGCCCGATTCTTGAAGTTAAATGTACCCCGGCTATTTGATTGTTAACTGATTTTTTCATAAAACCACAAATTAATTCGAATGTACTAATGTCGTATTTTCATCCAAACCACTTATAATTTCAGACCAATCTGTAGTTTTTATTCCAACCTGCACCTTTATTTTTTTCTTTTTATTATTGGTGATTACATAGTCGCCCGGAAGGATGTAATTGGTGGGGATAACCAGCGCTTGTTTCTGTCGACGGATTACAATATTTGCCTGAAGCTGGGTGCCTGATTTTAGATTTGAAATCGGTTCAGAAAACAGAGCTTCGGCAATAAAAGATTGTTCTTTTGCATCGAAAGCCGGATAAATTTTTGAAATCCGGGCTTTATAAGCTTTATTCTTTTCGGTATTCAGTTCTATATAAACATCCTGGCCTGCTTGGATTTTGTTTATATCGTCTTCAGAGATAAGCAATTTTATGATAAAGCTACCGGAGCCAATTTCAGCAACAGTTTCCCCCCTTTTAACAAGGTCACCGTCTTTCTTAAATATTTGTAATACTACTCCATTTACCCGGCTACTAAGTATAAAGTAAGAGCTTGTACTTTGTTGCGAAACGAGGCTGGATTTTGATTTAATCAATTCCAGTGCGAGATTTTTTTTCGTATCCGTAATAAGTATTTCGGTAGCCTGCAATTCCTGTCGGGAGTTATCGAAAGCAAGTTTTGCTCTTTCGTAATCCAACTGTGATACAGCATTTGACTTAATCAGATTATTGTATCTGAGAAAGTTTAAAGAATCGGTGGTAAGTTTGTTTTTTTGCTGAATTTTTTGTGCATTTAATTGCTGTAGAATTGCTGAGTTTGAACTAGCATTATACAGTGCATAATGATAATTGGCAGTGGCGCTTTCGAGTTGCACCTTTTGCGCATCATCGTTAATGTGGAAAAGAACCTGCCCTTCCTTTATTGTGTCCCCTTCTTTAGCAAACGAATTTATAAGATAACCTTCGGTCTGGGATGTTAACGAATATTGATTGTTTGTAATTATGCTTCCGCTTGCAAATACTGCATCTACAATGTCTTTACGTTGTGGCTGAACTCTTTCCGGATGATTGCAACCAGTTAAGATGGTAATTCCAACTAAGCAATATTGGATAAATTTATTTTTCATAATTTGTATTTTTTTCGTGCATCGATTGTTGCTTTGTTTATTAAATAGTCCGATAGCAAATTGAAATATTGGTTTTCTACAGTTAAGTATTCATCAAATATCTTCAGGTATTCATCAAGGTTTATTAAACCTTGTGCATATTTTTGGGCTGCAAGTTTCACGCTGTTACTTGAAATTTTATATGTTTCAGTTGCAACTTGTATGAGTTTTAACGATGAAAAGTAACCGGCCAGTAGAATACTATCATTTATAGCTGACTTTCTGGTTTCGTCCTGAAGTTTTTTTTGCGTTATTGTTTGTGATATTTTAACAGAATTATATTGTATTTTATTAGAAAATCCGGTAAAAATAGGTATTGAAAGAGAGAGACCCAGGTAACTATTCGGTTTCCAATCGGATGACTTAAAAGATAAGGCAAAATCATCCTGATACTGGGAAGTACCATAATAATAAGCGATGTCAATTTTGGGAGCAAATCTTGCGAGTGCTTTTTTTGTTTCAGTTCCTGAAATTTCGGATTGTAAACTGTATATCTTGATATATTTTTCGTTAGTAAGTTGTTTATAATCAAGCGTATTCTGATTATCAACGATTAAATTATCTTCCGTTAAGATTAAAGAATCGGATGCTGAGATTCCCAAAAACAGTTTCAGATTATATATGCATTGGCTTTGATAAAGTTTGTTTCGTTCAAGCTTCTCAAATACACTATTCTTATTTATTTTGGACTGATTAAAAACCAATGCATCGATTAAACCCTGTTCAAAGCGTTCCTGAGATAGCAGGCATATGGAATCAGCGATTTCAAAGTCCCTATCACTAATTTTTACAGCTTTCTTTGCTGTTAAGGCTGCATAATAGACCTGTGCAACCTGTTCCTTTAAAGTTTGTTCAAAATAGTCTTTCTGAGCTTCGGTAAGAGACACGTTCAATTTTGCTATTTTAGATTGAGCCATAGCCTGCCAGTCAAGCAAGGTTTTACTTATTGATATTCCACTATTGAAACTATAATTCTGTCCAAACTTCATATAGACTGTTTCACCGGGTTTTCCAATAAGTTCACCGGGTACAGGAGTTTCAGGAATGTCAATACTTTTTTGACCTGAAAAGCTTGCTGCTGCTTTCGGGTATAAATAACTGTTTGCTGTTTTTTTATCCTGTACTGCTTGTTCAATCATTAACTGGTAAATGGCATTTTCAGGGCTATTTGACAGTGAATATTCCCAAACATCATGTAATGAATTGAATACATGTTGTGCTTGCACGAATACTGACTGAGTAAGAAATACAAATATTATAACTGGTGTCTTCATATTTTTGTCCATATTTTGGTTTCCGAAAAGACACCTTTTGTTACTGTAATTTGAAGTTCCCCTGAACTTTTTAAGATGAGAGAACAATTAGCGTATTGTCCGCGATTGGGACCATAGATGGATCCGCCGGACCATTTATTCTTCGAATACTTAAGGCCTGTAATAATGGTTAAACCTAATATTTTCTGATTTCTTTTATCCGGATCGGGATTATTTTTATCAAGGCGTGGATTGCCATTCACATCGTTTAATTGCGCTAACCATATTACTTTACCTGAATAGGAACTTCCGTTTTTGAAAATTTCGATTTTGGTTGTCTTTTCTTCATTTAACCAGACCCCGATTATTTTATCGGCATGATTTTGTGCCCGGGTTGCAGTGCTTGCAAAAACAACCAGTAATAGAATTAAATACCGCTTCATATCTTGTTGTACTTTTTAATTTATAGCACAAAGATGAAGTGAGTTTAAATTATAAGAAATGTAAAAGTTAGTGAATTGAATAAAAAGGACGGTGAATTGAACAATTTTAAGCTCATATTATCTATCCAGGTAATTTAAAAAAGAAACTATAATTAATGACTAAAAAGAAAAATGATAATTAATCTTTAGATATAAAGTAAAGTTTAAAGAATCAAAATTGTCGATGGTACTATTAAAAGTGTTGTTAGTAGAATAAATAAACGTCTCCTTGTCAGTCTGGACTATTTTTGATTAGAAATTTAATTATTAATTAAAATATTCAATAAAGATGAAAACAAAACCATTATCAAAAGAAAACAAAACAATATTTGTTTTTTTGTTTACAGGGTTACTGTTACTTCTGGAGATTTCAGCTCCAAAACAAGGAATTTCACAAAGCTTTAGTAAAAGACAAACTTATAAATATCTGGTTAAAGAAGTTATACCTGTGATGAAACCTTATCGTTATGAATTTGAAAAACAACTCACCAGCGATGAAATCAACCAGATTGAAAGCATGCGTAAAGAAATAAAGACCATTTCTGAAATACGTGGAGAAGCTGAATTAGAAAAATGCATCAATACTATTCAATCAGACACACTTGCAGATCAGCAAGCGGATATATTAAATGAAACGAGAAAACGGTTGTTTAATGTAATGATTCAGGCTTTAGAAATTGCAAATACTCACGATAAGGAACTCCAGAATATTTACCTGAAAGAAGAGGAAAATGTGAAAATATGGACATTGGCACTTCAAGAAATCTTGTTGGATAATCAGGGGAAGTACTTTAAAGAACTTAATCCAGTATTAAAACACAATATTCGGAAATTAATCCCGGTTGAGCGTTTATCAAAAGTTGTGTTTGTAATTTGGAATCCTGACCAACAAAGGATTAATAACTTCTAATATACTTTTAATTTTACTTAA
Source organism: Bacteroidales bacterium (assembly GCA_003446015.1). GTDB lineage: Bacteria > Bacteroidota > Bacteroidia > Bacteroidales > UBA12077 > UBA12077. The sequence goes on from DMBU01000104.1 coordinate 4,774, forward strand.
TATTAATTTAAAACATTTAATTATGAAAAGGACAATTTATTTTATGAGCATTATTGCACTTACCAGTTTTATGAGTATAAGTTGCAACCAGGAAGATGAGATTACCGATAGCACGGTTGTAGCAGAAGAAGTTGCTGATGATATTGCGGCTTCTCTTGGGTCATCAAATTCTGGTATATCAAGTGAGATTACTGAGATTGCAGGTTTAGCTGATGAATATATTTCTGACCAACTAAAATCTGCTTTGTCTGACACTGTTTATTCTGTTGACACAAGTTTTACAAGAGAAAATCAGGCTGGTACCTTAATAACGTACAGCTATTCATATCAATTGGAATATGGTTATGTTTTTGATGGAGGATCTCTTGATAAGCTTTATTACAAAGGTAACGTTAATGGAAGTTTTGACGCTCCACGTATTGGTTCTTCTGATGATCGTTCAAGCGATTGGTCTTTAACTGGACTGGAAATATCTTCAAGCAATTATATATTAAACGGTAGTACAATAAGGACAGGATCCTCAGTATCAAAAATAAGAAACAAAAGCCAGGTTACTTCTAATTCTCAAATCTCGTTAAGCAATGTAAAAATTAATAAATCAACATTAACAATTATTGAAGGCAACCTTTCCTGGAATATTTCAGGCACAGTTAATGAACAAAACTATAATTTCGTTGCTATCGTTAATTATTTGGGAAATGGTAAGGCAGAACTTATATTAGATGGAATAACATACACCATAGACATAGCTTCTGGTGAAATAGAATACTAAACCACTAAATTATTTAAAGGCCATCTTTTTTGATGGTCTTTTTTTTAACTTTAACTAAAATTAATATTTTAGATTATGTTTAAATTTTTAATTAAATACTATAAGGTTTTTATACATATACTAGTATGGGGAATATTTTTTGTTCTTCACTTAGCTTATTTTTCATCCATAAAAGGTGTGTCAGTTGCACTAGAAAGAGGAATTATTATTATTATCCTTTTTTTGTTTACTTTTTATTTTAACTGGTTTTTTCTTATCCCTAAGCTTTATATTAAGAGAAAAAAACTAATTTATTATTTTTCAGGAGCGGCACTCATTATTTTTATCACAATATTAAGAGTTTCAGTAGAAAAACACTATGGACTATATTCTGGTTTAATTAAATATCAGCTCCTTTCTGGTTCTATATTCAGGCCATATATTTTAACTTTTGCAATCAATTTATTTATCTTCTTCATCAGTTTTTTACTTAAAATAGTTGATTATTATACTATACAAACATATCAAAAAGACCTGTTGCTTCAACAAAAAACGGAAGCTGAATTGAAATTTTTAAAGGCACAGCTTAATCCACATTTCTTATTTAATGCTTTAAATAATATTTACGCCCTTGTATTAACGAAATCCGAAAACGCAGCAGGGGCATTAATGTCATTATCTCAATTACTCAGATATATTATTTATGAAGCATCTGAAGAGAAAGTATTACTAAGTAAGGAAATAACTTACCTGAAATACTATATAGAGTTAGAATCATTGCGTTTAGCGAATAGAAACAATTTAAAACTTGATATTTCAATTGAAGAAAATAACAATAAAATAATGCCTATGCTTTTTATTCCTTTCGTGGAAAACTCATTTAAACATTGTAATCTTAATCAGGATGGAAGAATTTACATTCGGATAAACCTAAAAGACAACGAACTAGAATTCATCTGCGAAAACACTTTTTCGGAGAAAGGAAAAAATGTTGATAGCATAAAAGGAGTTGGGCTATTGAACAGTAAAAAACGATTAGAAATGATTTACCCACAAAGGCACATATTAAAAATAAATAAACAAAATGGTACCTTTTGTTTAAGTTTAAAAATTAGTTTATGAACCATTACAAGTGTATTGCAATTGATGACGAACCATTGGCCCTTACTATTCTACAGGAATACGTTTTAAAAATTCCTTTTCTGGAAATGGTTAAAACATTTACAAATCCTACAGAAGCAAGTCTATTTATACAGAATGAAAAGCCAGATATACTTTTTTTGGATATTCAAATGCCCGAGATCAAAGGTATAGATTTTATAAAAGCACTTGTTTATAAACCAATTATTATTTTAACAACTGCATATTCGGAATATGCACTTGAAGGCTATAATCTTGATGCTGTAGATTATTTGCTCAAACCAATTCCATTTGAACGATTTTTACAGGCAATAAACAAGGCAACAAGGTTGATTGATCAGAGAACCCATAGTAATCTTTCAGAGGAAAAAAAGTACATCTTTGTGAAATCTGGTTACAAGTCGGTAAAAATCAACTTAGATGATATTTTATATATTGAAGGACTAAAAGAATATGTGACTATATATACAAATGAACTAAAAGTATTAAAGCTCGAATCGTTAAAGAACCTTGAATTATTACTTCCTAAAAACGAGTTTATACGAGTCCATAAATCTTATATTGTAAATTTAAATCATGTCAAAGCATATTATGGCAATATTCTGGAAATAAACAATAAAAAAATTCCGGTTGGCAGGGCCTTTAAAGATATTGTAAACAAGTTGTTTCAATAAAGGAATTAGATGATTATACAAATGAAAAAAGAAATTGTAGTTGTTTTCATTTTTATAACTCATGTGTACAATGTGTTATCACAAAACAGAGAAATTTTTGTTGGATTGGATATTCCCATATATTATAGCATTGGATATGAGCATAAATTATCTGAACATATTTCATTAAATGGCAAATTGGGTGTTTTAACAAATCCATTCGATGTGATAATTTTGGATTTACTCAAAGAATTTGATGCTGATGAGTTGTTAGTAAATACTATTGGTGATGCATTTTCGGTTGGAATAAATTTACAACCAACTTTAAAATGGTATATTAAGAAAACTTATATTGGATTGTCATATTCTTTTTTAATGCTTAACGCCAAGGATTGCCCCATAGATGCAATTGAAAGTTACTATGAAATTTCTATCCCTAACAGGTACTCTTCTTCACTTACTCTTCAATCGAACCTGCATAATGCAGGATTTATTTTGGGAAGGAAATTCAATTTTAAAGACACCCGTTTTTCTCTAAATCTTGAACTTTCTCTATTGAAAACATTTGCATCAAATAGTTATTTGAAAAAAGAGAGGGAGCAGCCCCTCGAATCCTTAAGTAGTGCAATTGACAATAAACTGAACCATTACTTTGTTAATTACGGGTACTTTCCAAGCATTAATATATTTTTTGTATATATACTTTAACAAATGATAAAGGATTTTATACAAAAGTACTAGCTCTTGGGATTCTCTATCCAATTCATAAATTCCGTTACTTTTAACCGACTTACAATAAGTTGTTCATTCAGTTTAAGCTTGGTTTTTATAACAACTTTTCTGTTGAAATAGGGTTGAATTTCGTTTATGGCTGCACGATTAATTAAAACTTGCCGATTAATTCTAAAAAATTGACCGGAATTGGTTTCATTTTCAATATCCATGATTGGTTTAAATACTGCATGTTTTTGATTATCGAAAGTGTATGCATAAACTATTTCAGTATCAACAAGGAAAAGGGCAATATTTGATATTAATATTGGAATATAACTCTCTTTGAATCGAACAAGGATTGCTGTTTTAAAATTTTTCTTATGTTCTAATGCACTTTTAAGTATATTCAGTATTTCAGATTCAAGTTTAATCGATTGCTTTAAATTTTCAAATTTTGTAAAGGCTGCCTTAACTTCTTCTTCTTTAATTGGCTTAAGAATGTATTCTATCCCGTTTGTTTTGAAAGCCTGTAAAGAGTACTGGTCGTATGCAGTGCAAAAAATAACAGGGCATTTAACCTGAACCATGGAAAAGATTTCGAAGCTGAGGCCATCAGCAAGCTGAATATCCATAAAAATCAAATCAGGGAGGTTTCTTGAATCAGATAAATAATCCACAGATTTTTGGATACTTCCAAGAATTGCCATTATTTCCGTGTTTGGTTGAACCTGAATAATAATATCTTTTAAAATACCGGCAGTTTTAGGTTCGTCCTCTATGATTAAGATTTTCATCATTTTTTATGCATTTAATAGCTTAATTTTAACTCTAAAGACTGATTCATCAGAGAAAATATGGATTCCATCCGTTACTCCCAACAGGCTATATCTTTGTTCCAGATTTTGTAAACCAAATCCGGATTGTTCACTAAGAGTCAATTTTGGTTGAAAATTATTTTCGACTATTAAGCTATCAGGGTTTGTATAAAATATGTTTATTTTCAAAGGTTTATCCTGAGAAATGATATTGTGTTTGATGCAATTTTCCAAAAGTAATTGCAAACTGAATGTTGGTATTTTTAGATTCAGGAAATTCTCCGGGATATCAATATTTAAAGACATCATTTTCTCAAATCTTGCAAAAAGCATGAACATATAATCGTTTGCAAAATCAAGTTCCTCCTTTAAAGGAACAATCTCTTTTTCTCTTTTTAATAATAACTGCCGGTAAATTTCAGAAAGTTTGACGACGAAAATTTCAGAGTTTTTGTTATTAGAACGGATCATTGATCGTAGTGTGGATAGAGAATTAAATAGGAAATGGGGATTAACCTGCTGGCGTAATATTTCAAATTGCGCCATTATATTTTCTGTTTTGAGTTTCTGATTCTGCAAAAGTGTTTCCTGAGCCTTTTTATCGGTGTTAAGTGCATATTGAAAAATGCAAATAAAAAAAATGCTAACAATACCTCTTAAAATAATAAAAGAATTTATATTCTCTTTGCGCGTAGCCATGATATTGAGTTCATTTCTGATGTAAATACCAATAATATAAAATAAACCTAATAGGATGCTGGTAAATACAATTAAAATTAGAATCTTGTTTAGGTTACTAATTTTTTTATTTGATTTTTCAAAAAAAGTAAATAGAAAAGAAATAGTATACCAGCTTACGATAAGAAATATGAACGTTGCAGTCCAACTAAGCAGAATATTTAAAAAATTTGTTTCAGAGTAGTATTGGCTGTTGTTTAGTAAATTAAATGCCGATAATAAAACAGAAAAGACAATACCAATGTTCCAGTATTTTATTTTTTGTAAACTAAAATTCATAATTGTAAAATCTATATTTTAAATTTAGAAATGATAAAATTTGTTAAATTCTTTCTTATAAAATGTTATACTTTATATATTTTTTATTGTATCTGGTTTCTATCAGTCAAATAGTTGCGATAATTTTGTATGTATGCAAAATTGCACTTATTACCAAAGCTTTGGTTTGACACTTTATTGTTCTTATAATTTTATTTGTCATTAATTTTTATGCAAAATTACTTCGTTAGGAGTTTTTTAAAATATCTTTCGCTGTTTGATTACCGAGTTGTTCGGCTAATCCGATAAGAAGTCCTTCTGTCCCGCGAATGTAGCAAAGCCGATAAATGTCCTCATAATTAACCACTTCTCCAACGACCTCAGCACCGTTCTTAACAAGTCTGGATACCAATTCGTCAAGATTGTCCACCCTGAACATAATACGGAGATACCCAAGAGAGTTTACCGGAGCTGTCCTGTGGTCTGCTATAGTATGAGGGGTAAGAAATTGCGAAAGTTCAAGTCGGCTGTGGCCGTCAGGAGTAGCCATCATAGCAACCTCTACCGACTGATTTCCAAGTCCTGTCACACGTCCGGCCCATTCACCTTCAACCATGGCCCGTCCTTCAAGTGTCAGTCCGATTTCTGTGAAAAAGGAAATGGCATTATCAAGGGATTCAACAACGATACCGACATTGTTCATTTCCATTAATTTACTTTTTTTCATGGTCTGTTTGTTAATGTTTCTTATTATTAACTTATCTGTTGGTTTCCCGGTCCTTAAGTTGCGCAAAACGTTTCGTAATACTAACCTGTGCGGGTTTATTCACTGTGTTCATGAGAAAAGTTTCGCCCTGTTTCTTCTGAAAATTCGGGAATCCACCGTTAATAAAGTTTAAAAGTAGTAAAAAGCCTGCGGACAACCAAGCCCTCGCATTTTTTTTGAACAGTTGTTACAAATTGTGCGCCTATAACGACATACCTGTCAATTTACAAGCAAACTTAACTCAGAGAATATAAAACAAAGTTGTTTTGAAAGGGAAAAATTTAGTTTGAATACAAACTTTTTGCTAAACGTTAGCTAAGCAAAGTATTTGTAATTGTTATAATCTTTATTAATTTTATTAAACATTTTATATCTAATAAAAACAAAATATCTTAAAACATGAAAAGATTAACTGTCATATTAATAGTATTACTTGCGGTAAGTTGTTATTCTCAAAATTCTAAATTAAGAATCTTTAATTCAAATGAAATTCAGTTTTATGGTTTTGATTTTAGTCATTTTAAATTAGCTGAAGCAAAAAGAATACATAATGGTAATCAAGTTAGAGATTACATATTTCCCTGGATTGGTTATATAGATACTAAATATCCCTATTCTGAAATGAGTAAAAAAATGGGAATGAATGTTATTCCAAATTTTGAAATGACAAATAGTATAAATTTAAATGTTGATTCAAAGGATATTGTATCTATCCAAGAGCATAAAATATCTTATGATACAATTGAAAAAGTTATAAATAATTATGAATTGATTGAGAATACAGGTATAGGGTTTGTAGCAATAGTAGAGTGTTTCTATAAAGCAACCGAAACAGCGTCTGTACACTATATATTTTTTGATATTGCTACTAGAGAAATCATAGACAATTATAGATTTACTTCAAAAAAAGCTGGTAGTTTTGGGTTAACTTCATTTTGGGGATATAACTTATATATCAATTTGAAAAAGTATATTAAAACGTATTATTTAGTTGAAAAGAAGAAATATATATAAGAATTATAACATTAAATAAATTTTATGAGTATTAAAAAAAGACTAAGTTTTCCATTCATAGTTATAGCCATTGTTATAGGTGCGGCTATTTATGAGCAATTCGATTTTGAAAATTTAAAATTCGAAAAACCAGCATTAACTATTGTATATATTTTAACCTTTTTAATGACAGTTTACTTACTTTTTAAAAAACCAAAATCTAAATAAGATTTAAACTGTTCACATAAAAAAAAATTGCATAAAGCTCTATTACGAAGCGCAGCCTTTAGTAATTGTGTTTTTGTAAAACATAAACGCAGCTGAAAGCTTCAAAAAGCGCCGGGAATACTAATTTTTTAATTGTCAGCATTGCAGAGCCAATTCTGAAAAACACATTGTGAAACCGCAACGAACGGAATTTATACTATAATCGTCAGAATAAAATGAAGTTTCCTGAAATTTTTCAGAGCCTTATTTGTAACGGTCATAGGGTTTGGAGGACTGGGAGAGTGTCGCGTTTCATTGTTTTTGTTGGATAAGTATACTTAGTTTTATATTGCCTGCAAACCACGAAATCGCGCATGGCTTGTGATGGCGTGTTATAAATTGGCCGTCACTAACAACCTTGTCAGTTTATTACTTATTATCAACGAAGTGCTAAATTGTTTTAGTTTTTAGAAATAGCAAAGTGCCCGAAAGGGCACAATAAATTTAAATATATTCTTATATCTTAAAAATTGTTAGCAAAACTTTCAGATAAATGATAATAGGCTATTTTGTTTTTTGGTTTTTCTAACTTAGGATCAATAATAATTTCTGATTTCTCCTCAAAAACCGAAATAAGTCCAACATTACTATTTTCTAATAATTCTTGGTCAACCCGATGAACAAACTCAGCAGAAATAGCAAGATATGTTTTATGAGAATAATTTTTATAACGTAATGCTTGATAAAAACCGTTTTTCCAATCTTTTAACTTTGCTTCAATTGAATAAATTTCCTTTAATGATGGTTCAAAGCGTTCTTTAATAATTAATGTATCATTATCACAGAAAGTTAAAAGATCGAGATTTTCTAAATATTTTAAAGCATAATATGTTTTATCCTTTTTGAGAGAATATTTTTTTATGAATTCTTCTGGGTTTATTCTTTTATTCTTCCTACTAAAATATTCACACAAATAAAACATTGCTTCAAAATCACATAAGGAAGCATTGCGCTTTATTATTCTTGTTGTAAAAACTAAGTCTGCAATTCCTAATCCAGATGCAAACTCTTCAACGAAATATTCGGTGTTAAATTGTTTGCTGAGACTATCTCTTAAAACAGGAATCATATCTTTTTCATATCTAAACATCATCGCAAATTAATAAAATTACTTATTAAGTTCCACAAAAACTTCTCTCCAATTATACAAATGCTGATAATCATTTGGTTTAAAGATCTCTCTTAGTTTTTTATAATTTGAAATTGCTTCATCAATTCTTTGAATAAAATAATTAATTCGTTTTATTGGCTCTATGCTTTTAACTACATTTATTTCATTATATATTGATTCCAAAAAGTGTAATTTATTATTTTGAGATTCAATCATCTGAATATAATTTTTTCTATTACAATACAAACAATCACAACTACCAAATGTTTCATTAATTACATTTAATTTTACAGGAGATCTCTTATCAACAGATACTGTACCTAACAACTTCGGTACGTAATATCTTTCATATAAATTATACGATTCTGATTCTTCTTTATATAAATTTTCATAAAAACTATCAAATCGCGCTGCTCCACTAGAGAATCCTGCTATTCCAGCACACAAAAGACCTATACCTATTGAATTAAGTCTACCTGCAATAACAGGTTTACCTGTATTTGATTGTAAATCTCGTAAAGTTGAAATATAGTGGAACAAAACAGATTTATTTGATTTATTATCAATGCAATCAACATAAATAAAATAACCATCACAATCAAATGCTGAAAATAAATTAAGAATATCAAGTTGGTATTTTGGATCAAGTAAGCTATTTCCATTTAAACAAATACCTGCATACAATGGTTTATTAATTAGATCAGGTTTTGAAAATTTATAATCTAAACTTTCTTTTAGCAACTTAACATCCAAATCAAACCATTCAGCAACAGGATTTCTACGCTGAGTTGCAGGAACATTGCTATTATGAATATAATGGTATGGAGAAATTAAAATGTCTGCACCCAATTTTAATTGTTCTTCTAAAACTTGCTGAACGTATTCTTGTTTTTTATGATTTTTTTCCAAATATGAAGGAGTTATAACTTCGAATTTAGGTGGAGAATAAGGTAAAGCCTGTAATCCTTTTACATCTTGTTGTGCAGGATATGCTAAACGCATCGTTGCTGGATCAATTATTGTTACAAATTGATCAGAACCTATCATCTTAACAATATTTTTCAAATTTTGATGATTAGCAGGAAATTCTACAAATAATTTCTCCTTATAATTCTTTATAAATGTTTCAAGCACCTTTTTTTCATTCCAAACTCGATGATAAAATCTTGGAGTTAAATCGAATACTTCTTTTTTAGACACTTTAATATCTTGCTCTAATTCATCAATCAATAAGTTAATATTGGGAAACCTTTTATATGGCTGCTTTTCTAAAAGCTTTACAATAATATTTTCAAGTTTATTATTAATTAAATTATTCCAACGTCGAGGAGGAATTGGTTGTGATGATTTAATTTTATCATATAATTCAGGTAAAGAACTAAATTCATAAGGTAGTTTACCAGTTAACATCTCATAAAATATAACCCCAAGAGTATACAAATCACTTCTTTTGTCGATATGTTTGCTATCCGTAATTTGTTCAGGAGACATATAAAGAGGAGATCCCATTACATCACCTGTCGAAGTTATTGATGTAAAGTCAATAATTTTAGAAATCCCATAGTCTAAAATTTTAACAGAATTATTATCGCCAACAATAATATTTTCTGGTTTAAGATCTCTATGTATAATTCCTTTATTTTCATCATCACCATTAATATTATGTAGATTTTCAATTCCATATAGAATTTGAGAAAATATTTTTTTTAATGTTTTTTCATCTAAAAGCTTACTTTGAAGTATTTTTCTTAAAGTAATTCCATGAGCAAATTCCATTACTAAGAAATATGAAGTAACACCCATTGAATCAGCTTTAAAATCATCAACATATTTTATCAAATTTGGATGATTAACGGATTTCATTATATCAATTTCTCGTTTTATTCGATTATTGTCTCCTTTTTCCCTAAATTCTTTAAGAACATAATCTTCTCTAAATATCTTAATTGCATACAACTCTCCATCTTTTTGAGCTTTAAATACAGACCCAAATCCACCACTATCAATAAAATCTAAAATATTATAACCATTAACATTAGTACCAATTATCGACATTTTATCTGTTTAAGTAATTTATACTATAAAGTTATAATATTTAAGTTCTTTAACAAATATTTGAACAAAATTGGTGGTGAAGTCGCTAATTATCTTTTCGAATTTCCAAATTTGTGTGAAGCATAAAAGCTCCTTGGGAAAAACTAAAACAATTTTCTATCATACTTACCGAAGGAATCTCGATAAATTAAGTATCAAACAGTACCAATAAATTACACTTTCAATGTCAAACAGTAAATTACTTTTCCGAATTACCAAAGCTGTCAGAAAGCTTAAAAAGTAACTTAATTAAAATACTTGTAAAAAGGAGTTGAATAGTCTTATTCTGAATTAGAATATTTAAAATCACTTGGACGATAACAAATTGTTAATTATTATTGTGTTTGAATTTCAAATTGATAGTTATTATGAGTAAAAAGATGCAGATTGATGCAACAGATCGTAAGATATTATCGCATTTAATAAAAAATGCCCGTACTCCATTTTTAGAAATTGCACGTTCGTGTGGAATATCAGGAGCTGCCATTCATCAGCGTATAAAGAAACTTGAAGACGCAGGTATAATAAGTGGATCAAAATTTACGGTAAAACCTAAAGCTGTTGGCTTTGATATCTGTGCTTTTGTGGGTATATTACTCGATAAGGCTCATGTTTACAACAATGTGATTCGCGAAATCGAAAAAATTCCTGAAATTGTTGAATGTCATTTTACAACAGGAAACTGGTCATTGCTTGTTAAAATTTATTGCGTAGATAACCAACATTTAATGAATGTGCTTGTTAATAAGATGCAGAATATTCCGGGTGTTGCACGTACCGAAACATTTATTTCTCTGGAACAGACCATTGACAGAGAGTTTAGTATTTAACGTCAGTTCGCTATAAGAATAAGACTAAACAGATGGTAATAAGGCATTTTATTATCTTAGGCATCAAGGGATCAAGATATGAGTATCAAGCTTCAAGACAAAACAATCCTTTTCTTGATACCTGACTGCCGTCAGGCAGGCTTGGAGCTTGATACTTTTTAATAAGAAACTATCAAGTGTTTGACATACAAGAGTTTAATAAAAAGCAGATCGTCGAACTCAGGTTATTTAAGTATTAACAAAAGTTTAAAATTAATCAAACATAGTTTTAACTAAGTTGTTTTTATATTTGCAATTCTTATATTTGCATCCCCAAAGAATTAAGAAAAGAGCCGCCACGACGGGTACGTCTAGTATGTGGATGAAAGTTCCGCCGGCTTATAAGGCCCGGGAAAGTCCCGGGCTTCTTTGTATAACTATAATCGTTAATTTTTTCTCATTTTAGATTTATCGTAATCATTCAAAAAAGTTACAAGTTTCTTAAGATCATCTTCGGAATTAAGTTTAATTTTTTCTTCTTTTAAAAAACTTTTTAATACCGGATGGTTAAAAAAGAGTTTGTTTAATGCCTTTTTGTTATTTATTAATATTAAAGGACTACCATAAATAGATAAATAATATAAATTTGTTTTGTTTAAGTATTTATCATTATTGGATATCCCATAATTGTCAAAAGTTTTTTGGGATGCAATATGTGAAATGATTTCTCGCCTGTATAAACTAATATAATCATCAATTAATTCAAAGAAATATCCTTCCTCTTCCTGATCATAGTTATTGTATTTAGCATGTACCAATACATCTTCATTAATTTCTACTTTTATAATTTTATCAGGATTGGTTACAGTATATATAATTTCATTTTCAATAAATTCAAGCTCATCTTTAAATGCATTGTAATTTAATTCATATTCAATGGACCCGTCATTTAAAATTATGTAAACATCAGCCTTGCAAAAATTCTTGTATTTATATTGACTCCCGGATAATTCTTTAAATGTTTCCGATTGGACAGTCGAACCAATTAAGCTTGTTTTACTATCATATGAATTGTTTTGTGCATTGGAAAAGACGATATTAAGCATGAAAGAAAATAGAAGAATATATATTTTCATAGGGTTTAATTTTATAATTTGTTTTATGGTTATCCGTTTTTGTGCCCAATTTGAATTCGATTTTCTTCATTTGCCCCTAACCCTGAAGACTTGCCTGACGGCAGTCAGGGGTGTGAAGAAAATCAATTGCTCCCTTTAG
>DMBU01000104.1:17216-19265 GCA_003446015.1 Bacteroidales bacterium
CGATGTAGTATTTTTTTAAAAGTAATAGTTTGTGTAATGCATCCTTATGGATATCAATAATTTCGCTTTTGCTTTTCGCCTGGTAAGCATGTCCGTTATGGCTTAAGAAACCCAAAAAAAGCAGATTTTCAGATTGAGATGCAGATTTTAAAATCTTATCAATGCTTAAGAAAATATCAAAGGAAACACCTGTTCTTCCGTATCCGGTATCAATTTTTATGAAATATCCAACCTTAAATTTTAGTTTGCTTTTTAAAAATTCAACGGCTTCAAGGTTTTCAACTGTAAGGTTTAGCTGGAGCTCCTCTGCCAAGGAGTTTATGGTTTCTATCTCACGAATATTGACAGGAAATGCAACTGTAATATCTTTCCAGTCATCGTTGGCAAAATACTCAGCCATTTTTAAGGATGACACTGTAATTTTATTTACTCCAACTTGTTTAAACCATTTTCCAATAATACGCGATTGGTGAGTTTTGAAATGAGGCCGAAATATCAATTTGTTTTTTTTCGCTTTTTCGGCCATAAAGCGAATATTATTCAGGCACTTTTTTTTATCAAGAAGTAATGTTGGTGAAACTATGCTATTCAGATTCATGTTCTGGTTCAAATGGTTTATACAAAGATATTAATTAAAAAAAGGAATACCTGTAACAGTTAAAATTTAAAGCATACAAATCTCAAAAAATAAACTTGTAATTGAACATTTTAATAAACCGTGTTGTTTATAACATTTAAAAGGTTTGTAATGGTTTTCTAATTAATTATTAAAAATTTCAACAGTAAAAAAAAGATTAGGGTAAAAAGATTTTTAAAACTTGCTGTTGTAGTTAAGCATCTCTTGCTTACAGAAATTAGATGATGAAAGTTGATGATTGATTCTCCCAGCTTGCCAAAAGCAAGTATTTTCAGTTTAGTAAGATAGAATGATTCGGGAAAGAGTAAGAGATGTAATGGCTCACAAGGGATTTTCTCTTGTGAGTTTTTTATTTTATATCCAGTCGTCTGGCTTTTCTTTCCCATACTTTTTTTGCAAGTTCCTGCATATCTTCAACATTATCAAATTCGTCCATGATTTCGGTTCCCAATAATGTTTCGATAATATCTTCCATCGTTACAATTCCTACCATCTCACCATATTCTCCAACAACCATGGCAATATGCTCTTTTTCTTCGATTAATTTATAAAACAGCCTTATAATCGGCATTTGTTCGTTTACAACTTTAATTTCACGCTGAAGGTTCTTTAACTTACTATCTTTCTTATTATCAATCATGTGTTGCATGATATCATCTTTAAGAACATATGCTGTAATGTTTTCAATATCTTTTTGATAGATTGGGATTCTTGAAAATCTTATTTTATCATTGTTATCCAAAAAATCTTTTACTGTGGTCTCTTCATCTGCAGCAAATACTACTGTTCGCGGTGTTAATATGCTTTTTACTTCGATCTTATTAAATACCATTAAGTTTAACAAGATTTTTGATTCTTCTTTTTTAAATATTCCATCTTTAACACTTATTTCTGCCATAGCATGAAACTCCGTTCTGCTGAGAACATCCTGATATTGATCTTTTTTAAGTGCTTTGGTTATAAATTGTGCTAATATAATAATGGGGTAAAATGGTGAATAGATCATTGCTTTTAGAAAATATGGGGTAATAGGAGCAAGGTTTTTCCAATAATTGGCACCAAGTGTTTTTGGAATTATTTCAGAAAAAATAAGAATGGTAACCGTTAATAATCCCGAAACAATTGTCAAATATTCGTTTCCCCATATTTTTTGTGCCTGAACGCCTACGCCAACTGCACCAACTGTGTTGGCAAATGTATTTATCGTAAGTATTGCAGCTAATGGTTTATCTATTCGTACTTTAAATTTCTGCAATGAAATGGCAAATGTTTTTCCTTCGCTTATTTTACCCGCTAAATAACTGGGTGTAATGCTCAGAAGTGTGGCTTCAAGTATAGAACAAACGAAGGATACAAGAACTGCAGTAAGAAAATATAAAATTAATAATCCCATTTTTTAAATCATAATTTAA
>DMBU01000032.1 GCA_003446015.1 Bacteroidales bacterium
GGAGGTGCGGAATCTTGCAATTGCTTTAATTGTATCACATTGCGGAGGAAATCCTGACTTGATGTTTAAAACATAAAAAATGGTCGGAATTTCTTCCGACCATGACTGCGAACTAATCGTGCCTTTCGTATTTTTGACTTGTTAATCTTTATTTTGTTACATTTAAGATTGAACCAAATAATTCTTTGTTTTCAGCAATTTTGTCATTATTCCCATAAACACAAATAGCATCCTGTGCAAGGATCTCGTTAACCATTTTTTCAAACGATTTTATATCTTCTCTGGTAGTAGTCAAAACTTCATTTCGTTCAGTTTTCAACTCATCTAGTGTGGTTTTTCTGAAATAGCGACCCTCAGCAATTGATCCTCTTTGTGAGGCGGTTGTTGGTCTGTCCATTCTTGAAATACTTCCAATAATAAAACGAGTCATTTCATTTTCATCCGCATCAAAACCTTGCAGAAACTCAGGTGTTTTATTATAATTTTCTAGCGTTTCTTTTAAATTAGGATCACGGTATGAAGCGAAATATGAATTTCCAGATGAAGAAAATCCTGCAAATCCGCCATAAGCTCCTCCAATAACACGAATTTGTGTTTGTAGATATTCTCTGGAAAGGATTTGATTTAAAACGCGCATCTTACCATTCCATTCGTATCCCAATTTCTTAAAGTCATATCCTTTTATAACATACTGAACCTTTGAGGCTGACATTAAACCTTCATTCTTTATTGAGAAATCAAATTTCCAATCGTTTTTTTGTTCATTACCTTCGGGCAATTCTGCAATAAATGATTTTAAATTTTCAGCATAAGCATTATATTGTTCTTTGGAACAGGTAATGGCTGCAGTCATATTTCTCTGATTAAATAGTAAGCTGGCAGTTTCTGTAATTTTTTCGCTAACTTCTTTATTTTTTGAGTCGAAATTCTCTGTAATATCCGTAATGAAATTGTAATACTCTAAACCGTTTGTTAATTCACCAAACATTCCATCGTTTGAATAATAAGAGCTTAAACGTGTCATTGCATACCCAAGTCCATTATTTTTAACATTCGATTCAACTCTCGACTGATGGCGGGTTAACACTGCTTTTAATCTTTCTACATCTTCGTAATTAGATTTATTTAATATTTCAGTTGCAAGCTCAAATAATTTATCACCTTTTTCAGTAAACGCTTTTGAAGTAACTACGAAAAATGGTAAGAGCTTATCATCTGAATTATTTTCTAAATAAGTATCGAGGTTCGTATAAAAACCTCCCGTATGGATGTTTAAAGCATTATCTAATTCTCCAAAAGTATAATTTTCGGTACTCATCAAACCTATAATTTCGGCTAACAATTTACCATATGGAATTAATTCTTGTGGTAATACTCGTAAATCGAAATACAGATTTGCATATAGTATATTGTTTGTAAAATCTTCATGATATAAGACCGGAATATTGGAAATTGATTTTTCTTCAAGTTTATACCATTCAACTTCAGGACTAATATCTGAAAGGGATAGCATTGGAACTGTAGCCAGAGCTTCTGGTGTGTTTTCACTCATTTGGTGTTCTTTAAGCTCTTTTGTCTCTTTAACAAGCTGAAGTAATTCTTCTTCACTTAAGCTCGCTTTGTAATCGGCTAATTCTTTAGCAGTTTGAGCAGAGATTTCTTTTTCTAATCCTGGCTGTGGTTTTAAAACCATTAATAAAGTATGAGGATTTTCGATCATGTATTTTTTAATGGTAGATTCTAAAAGACCATTATTTAATTCAGCTTTTGCTTTTGCTAAAGGTGCTTCAAATTCTAATCCTAAAAATGGATCATCCGCAAAAAACCAACTCTTATATGTCATCATTGCATACATCATCCCTTTTTGAGGAGTGTCTCCTTCTCTTAAATTGAATTCCAATCGATTTAAGATACCTTCGATCATAGATTTATCAATACCTTCTTCGCTAACTTTTTGAAGTGTTTCATAAACTATTTTTTCAAATTGATCTTTATCTTCAGGATTTGCATTCTGAACTCTTATCTGAAAAACATTTTGTTGAGTATCATCAATAAAAGCACGAACTTCTTTTCCAATACCTGCTTCTTGCAAAGCAAGTCTTAATGGAGCAGATTCGTGATTAACAAGAGCTTCTTTAAGAATATCAAGTGCAATTACTAATTCCAAATCCATATTTAGTCCGGCAACAAAGTTTAAGCTTAAATAAGTGTTATCTTTTGTCGAACTTCCTTCAGGAACGGCATATGGTTTTTCAGCATACCTTTTAGCTTCGAAAGGTTCTTGTAAGGGAATTTCCACTTTTTCATCTGATTTTTCGTACTTCGTAAAGTATTCTGCATCAATAAACTGTAATTCCTTATTCAAATCAGCATTACCATACAGCAATACATATGAATTTGAAGGATGATAATATTTGTTATGGAAAGACTTAAAATATTCATAGGTTAATCCAGGAATTGCTGTTGGATAACCTCCTGACGAAACACCATAGGTATTATCAGGGAATAAGATTTTATTTACCTGGTAACCAAGTTCTCTGGTTGGACTGGAATAAGCACCTTTCATTTCATTGTAAACTACTCCTTTATAAACAATTTCGCTATTTATATCGTCCAGCTCATAATGCCAGCCTTCTTGTTTTAAAATTCGTGGATCTTCATGTAAAAGAGGGTTAAAAACCGCATCCAAATACACATGCATTAGGTTAAAGTAATCTTTATCATTCATGCTGGCAACAGGATAAGTTGTAATGTCTGATCCTGTCATCGCATTTAGGAATGTGTTTAATGATCCTTTGGTTAATACATCGAAAGGACTTTTAACAGGGAAGTTCTTTGATCCATTTAAAACTGAATGTTCCATGATATGAGGTGTTCCATAATCATATTCTGGAGCTGTTTTAAATGCAATGTTAAATAGTTTGTTGTTATCGTCGGCATCAATTTTTAATAATCGAGCGCCACTTTTTTCATGAATAAAGTATAAACAATTGGCATTTACTTCTTTTACAAATTTCTTTTCAATGAGTTTGAATCCATAATAAGTTTGACCAACTTTAAATTTAGATTTGGGTGCGCATGACCACACAACAGCTACTAAGAGTATTATAGCTGCTGATAAAATTAAGTTTTTCATTTTCCTGTTTTTGATTTAAGATTTATAATTATTTTACCTTGTATTTATTTAAGAAATCTAAATATACAATAATTAGACTTTTTAACGATGAAAAAGTATGATTTTAACACATTATTTTTTATTGATTACCAATAAAAAAACATGAAACACCCTGATCTTTAATTTGTTTAAAATTGAGACTCTTGTACCTGGTAAATTGGAATCACTTCATATTCTTGTGAGATGATAAAAATTAAGTATAAACTATTGCTACTCTGTATAAAAATAAAGTTGTATCATTCACACCTCTTCAAGTTGCTCTAAAAAAACTTCAGTTTTATATAATAAGGTTTCTTCTGTTAAGGGTGAAATATTAGCAAAACTAGTATCGATAAAAAAGAATATTTACATAATTAGAGTAGACCATTGTTGTAGTTAATTAAATGAATTATAATTTTACATTGATTAAGATTGAGAAATTGTATTTCTACATCTCATGAATAATTTTTTGATTAACAATTGGTTTTTTTATTGTTCTTTTCTTGATAAAAGAACCAAAATCAACCGAAATGAACGAATTTTGATATCTATCCGAATCTTTTTGTAACTATTGTATTTCAAGAATGTTTTTTCTCCAGTTCTCCTAATTATCAATTGTAATCGCATGGTGATTATCAACAATTCCGCACTCATTTCGGATTCCCACCGCACCTGCTTTTAGTTGATTTACTCTTTTTAATATACTTTTATTAAGCGCTGGCCAGACAAAACGACGGGCCATGCGAGAGCGTGAATGGAATAAATTATAGAATTCCAACATAGGAGCTCGCTTACTTTGTTAGGAATTCTTAATTTATTACAGAGCGGGAAGAAGTGTTGTTTTGTCTTGACT
>DMBU01000033.1 GCA_003446015.1 Bacteroidales bacterium
CAACCTTTTACTTTACTATTCCTTACAATCATGAATTTGAAGAATCAGCTAAAATTCAAGATGATGCTGCCAATAGAGTAATAGATACACAAGCTAAGAGCCTGAAAGTACTTATTGTTGACGACGACGAAACGTCGGATTTGTTCATAAGTATTATACTCGAAGAAGTAAGTAATCATATTTTACATGCAAAAAGCGGATTGGAAGCCATTGAGTTTTGCCACAATGATCCTGATATAGATTTGATTCTTATGGATATTAAGATGCCCGAAATGAGTGGGTACGAAGCTACCCGACAAATTCGTCAGTTTAATAAAAATGTAGTTGTCATTGCTCAAACAGCTCACGGGCTGCAGGGTGATAGAGAAAAAGCAATTGAAGCAGGATGCAATGATTATANNAGTCTGGGTCATCATGTTTATGGGTTTTAACTCATCAAAAATGGTTCATTTACTGCTTGTAGTAGCCGGATTTATGATACTCCTGAGAATTTTATTTAATAAAAAATTATCAAAAAAATAATAGTGATCACAAATTGATCTCAAGAGTTTTTAACGAAACTGTTTTATTTATAATTAATTTTTTATTGTTCTTTTCTTNNATCTATCCGAATCTTTTTGTAAATATTGTATTTCAAGAATGTTTTTTCTCTAGGTTTCTTTATTATCAATGGTAATCACATGGTGATTATCAACAATTCCACACTCATTTCGGTTTCCCACCACACCTGCTTTAAATTGATTTATACTGCTAATATACTTTTATAAAGCGCTGGAGAGACAACATTTTTATGAGCGCTGGCCAGACAAAACGACGGGCCATGCGAGAGCGTGAATGGAATAAATTATAGAATTCCAACAAAGGTGCTCGCTTACTTTGTTAGGAATTGTTAATTTATTACAGAGTGGGAGGAAGTGTTGTTTTGTCTTGACTTTTTTTGAAACTTTTTTGGGTCAAGCCAAAAAAGTGGAAACAAATGAGGATGTTTTTTATTATAAAATCAAAGATTACAACGAGAAATAGATTTTGCTCTAAATATTTTATAATGGAACTAAAATATTACAGCCTTAAAAATAGTTTAGAATAAAAATTTCTATTTTCCCACAACTATTTAAAGTGATCCAATAAAATCTTAGTGAATCTTCTTGACTTTGTGACCCTGACTGCCGTCAGGCCATAGCCGTTATCATGCTAACGCTAAACATTCTAGATCTGAACTGAACTTATCTTATCTTGTGACCGAATGGGATAATAATTTGAATAAAATTTTTATGCAAACAGCAGTACTTATGCTCGTAATATTGATAAGAAGAGAATTCCAACAGAATTACTAATAACAGGTGCGGAGGCTCGAAAAAATTGCGGGCCATGCGTTGGAGAGAATGTGTAGTTTATTAGAGTTTTTAAAGAGGCTTGCCTGCTTTACATTAAAACTCTTAAAACTATAAAGTGCGGGAAGAAGCGTTATTTTTTCTTGATTTTTTGTTTACTTTTTTATCAAGAAAAAAGTAAAAGTAATACTACAAACTAGATTTTTTAACCATTAAGGTTGAACCGAAGCCTCTTAATGTTAATTAAATACATTGGGTATAAAAATCAGGTACTCTTTGATTTGCATTGTTAACTTGACTGCTTTGATCTGCCGGACGGGCAGGGTTTTGTCTTGTCCCGATAATTATCTGCGATTTTTTTAGGGCAAAATTACTTTGGTTATTTACATTGTAAATCATTCTATAAATAAATCAAGGGTAATAAATGTAAAATTAAATATGGTGACTTTAGTGGGGCTTTGTGTTTTTGTGTTTTTGTGGCATTTTTTATTAGCCACTAAAACACTAAGACACCAAAATACACAAAAAAATAACCGCCATATTTTAAATAATTGATATTAAAATATACATTTTCTTAGCCTGATGGGAATGGTAGTCAGGCAGATTTGTGGTCTGAAAGCAATTCTTTTATTTTGCCTCAAAGGCTCAAAGACTCAAAGAAACACAAATTTGGATATTGTAAAAATCAGATTATCATTAAATTAGCAAATTAAATTTGAATCGAACTCACGTTAAAATAATCTCACTTCGGGATTCTATAGTTTAAATACTTAATCCTTTAAAATGTGTGAATAATGTAAGTTATACTTGAAGTTGTGTAAGGGTTTTTGAATTAAGTACAACTAACTTTGTTAAAGGCAATAAATTACTTGCCAATCTAAAACAATACTATGAAAAAAATTATCTTATTATCTGTTGTAACAGTATTTATGGCAGGAACAATGTTTATGAGTTGTCAGTCTTCTGCCGAAAAAGTTGACCAGGCTAAAGAAGATGTAGTGCAAGCAAAACAAGAGCTTAACGAGGCAATTAAAGATTCTATTATTCAGTTTAAACAAGAATCTGAACAACAAATTAGTGCCAATGAAAAACGTATAGCTGAGTTCAGAACCCAAATAACAAAGGAGAAAAAAGATATTAAAGAAACATATGAAAAAAGTTTGGCTGAATTAGAACAAAAAAATAATGAATTAAAAGATAAATTGATGGAATTTAAAGAAGACGAAACAACTAAATGGAAATCTTTTAAAAACGAATTCAACAGAGATATGAATGATCTTGGTTCATCTCTAAAAAACTTTACAATTAAAAATAAGTAAAATCAATAAGTTAGTAGTCTGGACTTGGAACTGGACTATTTTCTTTATTCATAATTCCTTTGCTAAAGTATGTATCTACTAAATTTAAATTAAAATCAGCTTTATGTCATGTTAATCATATTAGTCATATTAATAATTCTTTTAAGGAACTTCTTTAACAGGAAACTATCAGCGAATTACTTTTGTTTTTAGTATGTTCAAAATGAACTTTCTTAAAATAGATGCTTATGGTTTAAAAGTGCCTTGGATCTTGTGTTATTTTGATGCTTTGAATCTTTGCAATGAAAGGCAGCCAGCCCCTGTAGGCAGGGGAACACAAAATCGGCACAATTTTAATAACATGATAATAAGAAACAGAAAAATAGATTAAAATGGAAAAAGAAGTAGAAATTTTAAAATGGAATGAAATTAAAATCAAACTAAAACGAAAGTATGCTAATTTAACACTTTCCGATTTGGCTTGGCGAGATACAAATCAGGATGATTTGTTAAGAACAATTGCCAACAGTCTTGGTATTTCTGTGAAAGAAATTAAGCAGGCAATTCAACTCAGTTAACTTATTTCATTCAATTCGTTAAGAAGGTTACAAGCTTTTGAAGTATCACTTCAAAAAACATAAAAATTACCATCTCAACAGTAAAAGGAAAAATAACAATCAAACTTAGTATAAACATAAGGTAGTTTAAGGTTTATAAACACTACCTTGCACTAAATTAATATGAATATCATGAACAAAGGAACAGTAAAATTTTTTAATGATGCAAAAGGATTTGGATTCATTAAAGACTCAGATTCACCAAAAGAGTATTTTGTACATTCAAACGGATTAAAAGACAGTATTCGCGAAAATGACGAAGTTACTTTTGATCTGGAAGAAGGAAAAAAAGGATTAAATGCCGTAAATGTTAGAGTAGTGTAAGTTATATTATATCATAAACATTTAAATTTTTAAGAGGCTGTTCTAAAAGCCTCTTTTTTGCATTTAATCTGACTCATGAAATTCCTCATAGGCTTGCAATACAGTTAAATGAGAAATCAGATAGGCTAACGAACTTTCTGCTCCCTGGTTACGATTCACGCCATATCTTTCAAAGCCATCACAACATCCTTTCGTCTCAAAATCATACAAGCTCATTCTTAAATCATTTTCACCCAGAAACCATAAAAAAGATGTATAGAGTTTATTGATATATTCTTTGTCACGAGTTAAATGAAATGCCTGGTGATACATTAAAACCATAGCCATGGCATCAACAGGTTGCTGAGCGAAAATGGAACGTTTGCCTTCTTTATAATACCATTCTTCATTTCCTATGATTGACAAATAGTTATCTTTAAGAGTATGCTTTGTTAAAAAGTCCATCGAATCAATGGCTACTTTAGTAATTTTAGCGTCGTTAAGTATTTTAGCCGAATGTAAAAGTGCTAATGGTAAAATGCCATTATCGTATGCTAATAGTGATTCAAACCATTTCCAATCAGATGTTTCGGTATTATGATAATGGTCAACTAAAGTATTTGCCATATTACGCAAACGCTCAGTCATCGAATCGTCCGAAGGATTTGTTTTTAGGTAATAACTTATTCCTATCATCGTATTTGCAATACTTCTGATCGACTTAAGCTTTTCAAAATTAGGAGCCGCATTAAAAAACAAAAGCTTACCTGTTTGGTAATAGGCATCGTTTGGTGCGTTTCCTAATAAATAACCCAGGGCCCAAATAGTTCGACCGAAAGAATCTTCAGAACCAACTTCATCCAAAAATTGTCGACTAAAACTCAAGAAATTTCTGAACGTACCATCGGGGTTTTGCAGGTAATGAATATAACTTAAATAAACAGGCGATAATTCAAGTGCCCGTTTATCTTTTATTTGCCTGTATGCCATTAAAACCATAAGTAATGCTCGTGCATTATCGTCAAGACAATAACCTTCTTTTAAGTTTGGTATCCCAAATTTCGCATGTTGTATAATGCCGGTGTCATCTGTAAGCCTGTTAATATGTGTCAGCGAAAACGGGGGCAGAATAAGAAAATCTAAAACGGTATCTTTTTTATTAATCTGTTGGTGTCCGGTTTTTAAAATGTTTTTTGCAACATCAACATATTTTTCTCCGGTTTTTGGCCAGGTAATTTTCCGTCCATAATCATATGCCTTTCTTTTAAGCTCATTGAGTTCCTTTGGATTATCTAAAAGCGCTGTTAATATCAACGAAAGATTTTCCGAATCACCAAAATCAAATAATTTCCCCCGACCTTCTGCTAATAACTCTGATGCATGCCAGTAAGGTGTTGATATAACAGCTGCACCAACTCCAACAGCATATGAAAGAGTTCCGCTGGTAATTTGTGCTTCGTTTAAATAAGGTGTAATATAAATATCACATGCATATAAGTATTTAAACAAATATTGCTCGTCGATAAATTCATTAAGAAAAATAACATGTTCTTCAAGTTTCAGACTTTTAACAAGTCGTAATAAAAAAATGCGGTATTCTTCACCAGAATGTCGTAATACATTAGGATGTGTTTTCCCCAATACAATATAAATAACATTAGGATGTTTTTTTACAAGTTTGGGTAAAGCATTAATTACTGTTTCAATTCCCTTATTGCGTCCAACAAAACCAAAAGTTAATATTACCTTCTTATTTTCAAGCTTAAACTCTTTTTTTGATTTTTCTGGACTAAATTGAATATCGGGAACTCCATGCTCAATAAAAACAATTTTTTCTTCAGGTACTGCATAAACTTTTATTAAAAACTCAATAGCCTTATGGCTCATCACAACAATTTTATCGGCCATCTTGCATATTTGCTGTAAAACAGCTTTCTCATTATATGATGGGGTTTTTACTATGGTATGCAAGGTTACAATTAAGGGTACTTCTATTCGGTGCAACAAGGGCAAAATATAAACTCCGCTTTGTCCACCAAAAATGCCGAATTCATGCTCAAGAATGCAAACATCGGCACCACTTAAGTTAATAAATTTAGCTGCCTTTAAATAATCACCCTGGTGTTCCTGTCGTATAGTAAGTTTTACTTCTT
This sequence comes from Bacteroidales bacterium, assembly GCA_003446015.1. Classification (GTDB taxonomy): domain Bacteria; phylum Bacteroidota; class Bacteroidia; order Bacteroidales; family UBA12077; genus UBA12077. The sequence continues at coordinate 5,703 of DMBU01000033.1, forward strand.
CAGGATATTTATAACTAAGATCATTATCATTTAATGCTACAACAAAATTAACATTTTCACGACTTCCTGATTTAGTTTTATCTGCCATTGATTTAAACAGATTGTTTGTAAATGTACCAATACCACATTCACGAGGGGGATATGTTCCAATAAAAGCTAATTTCATTATGTTAATGGTTTGTTTAAAAAATAAGGATTAAATTCAAAAATAGAAATGATCTGTTTTTATAAGCAAAGTGTAACTTTACATACAAAAGTTGCTATTTTCTATTAATAAACTTGCTATTGATCTGATCCAGGTATCGTTTTCTGGCTTTATCCGGATCAGCACCAATGGGAATATATATTCTTGTTTTAAAATCAACGATAACTCCCTGTAACTTATTTAGATCTGGAGATGTAAAATTGTGCATTTTCTTTTCTCTCATTTGATTATTTTTAAAATGTAATTGTTATTAAAATCGAAGTATTTATTCCTTACATAAGTAAGAAATTGAAAATACTATAATTCACTTATGTTGTTTTTATCTTTTCGCTTAGCAACTTTTGCAGCTCTTTTCTCTTTCAGGTTTTTAGCTGCAACTTTTTTATCGTTTTTAGGTTTTCCATCTTTGCTTTTTGACATGATTTATGTTTTAAATTGATGAATTAAATAATTCTTTTACATGATACCTTCTTCGTATCCACTCTTTATTATGGTCGAAATCATCTTAAAGCGTTCGTTTGCCTTAACAACATGTGATGTATGAGCAGGAATAATAATTGCTTCGCCGGTTTTTAAAAAATTTGATTTGTCATCGATAACTACTTCGGCATTTCCTTCAATGATCTGAATAAATGTATCGAATGGAGAAATTTTTTCTGCTAAGGTTTCACCAGTATCAATAGCAGCAGCACTTACATTCCCGGTTGTTTTACGAATAATGGTTTTAAATACTATTGAATTTGGGATGTACTCTATGATTTCAATCAAAATATGTGAAGTCGATTTTTCTATTTCAGTATTTTGCATGGTTTCACCTGTCTATTAATTCAGTTAAAGGTAAAGCTTATGCATTACGTATATGTTATACAATTAATGCAATTTATTACATCATTCACACATTTTATAGATTTTTCAAACACAAAATATTTTGTGTTTAGTTATCCATGTTAAAGCATAACGATTTAGAGATTCTCAAGTGTACCTCGTCGTTTGTTTTTCAGATTTTTAAAATGCGAAGGTGATAGTCCGGTAAATTTTTTAAATTGATTAGATAAATGGGCAACACTGCTATAGTGCATTTTGTATGCTATTTCGGAAAGATTAAGCTGGTTGTAAATAATTAGCTCTTTTACTTTTTCTATTTTATGATTCAGATAAAATTTTTCAATGGTGGTTCCTTTTACTTCTGAAAACAGATTGGCCAAATATGTATAATCATAATTAAGCCTTTCACTCAAATAATCTGAAAGATTAACTTTAATTTGTTCATCGGTATAATGCACTAATTCAATGATGGTGCTTTTTATTTTTTCAACCAATACACTTTTCTTATCATCCATTATTTCTAAACCTGATTTTCTCAGCGCTTTATCTAACAGATCAATTTGTTCGGGAGTTATACTTTCTATAATATTTGCTTCTCCAATTTTTACATAAATATGATGCAATCCGATTTTTTCCAATTCAGATTTTACTACCAATTGGCAGCGAATACACACCATGTTTTTAATGTATAACTTCATTTATAGGTTTAAAATTGAGATAAAATCCAGGTAATAACAAAGATAGTTTTTTTTAGTCAAAAGTCAAAAACTTAATTATTAGTGAATTAACCCTTCTCGATTTAATTGAAAATACTATATCAATCTCGGTTTCTAATAAAACCCAATTCAATGCTTATCGGGATTGAGAATAAAAATTTGCAACTACTCAGGTGGTTCAAATTTTTGATTATTAGTTTTTATGATTAAAAATTCCACGCAAAAAACGCAAAGCGCATATTATAAATACTTTGCGACTTTTGCGATATTCTTTGTGGGCCGTGAAATGTATATCCTTTTAATATTTAATTAAATACGGTTTTCTATTCTGCCTGAGTAGTTACAAAAATTTTAGTTTTTTCCGGAAATTAAAAACCGATCATACAAAAACAATAAAAAAGATGCTCCAATACCAATTCCAAGAAGCACAATCCAAATTTGTCCCGGATTATAAGCGGTCCATAAATAATCAGTTAGTTCCTTTTGTGTCATCTGTAGTAATTCAGCACCTTTAAGGTAAAGGTCAGTTTGTGTGAATGAGCTGGAAATTTCAGGAATTGAAAATCCTTTAGAAGCCAAATCGTTTTGCAAAAGAGTAACTTTATCTGACATGCCGCCATAAACACTACCCGATATATAGCCAGCTAAAAGATTACCTAGGGTAACAGGTAAAAATGCCATTCCCATATATAAGGCTGTTTTATCTTTTGGGGCTATTTTCCCAATATATTCTGTAATTTTTGGCGATCCGGCCATTTCACCTATACCAAAAATAAAAATGGATGCAATGATAAAAAATGGATTATTTGTAAATAGTGTTAAGGACATGCCAATGGAACAAACAAAAAATCCAGACATCATCGAAGTGAGCGGCTTAAGTTTCATAATAATAGTCGAAACTAAAATCTGAAACAGAATAATATACATAGCATCAATGTTGGTAATATATTCTGCAGCAATGGTTCCATCGGTCGAACCAATTTTTGTTATTAGCCATGGCCAAACACCTTCAATAAAATTGTATAAAGTATGTGTGTCAACCCATTGCTCAATAAATACAGGTAAAGTATAAAAAAGTTGATAATACATCGACCAAAATCCGGCAACGATAATCAAGAAAATAAGAAATTTATAATCACTCAAGGCAATTCCAATATTTTTAAAAACAGTAGCTAAGGATTTCCAAAAAGGAACATCCGATTGCTTTCTTTCAGGTTCCTTATAGAAAAACAAAAAGGGAATGTTAACCAATATAAAAACTGCACTTAAATAGAACACCGATGTGTATGATATTTTGCTGAACTGAAGAGCTACAATCGGACCGATAAATGCTCCAACATTTACCATCCAGTAGTAAATTCCAAAACCTATCGATGAGGTTGTATCGTCTGTTGTTTTTGAAATTGTGGCAGTAATTATTGGTTTAAAAAGTGCTCCTCCAATGGCTACAAACAGAAATACGGAGAAAAACGAAGCAAAAGATTTGCAATGAGGCATCACTAAAAAACCAATGGCATAAATTAAAAATGCAATAAATAAAATTTTCTTATAACCATATCTGTCGGCAATAGCTCCTGTGATTATGGGTAAAAAATAAAGGATAGCAGTACCGATTCCCATGATAAGTCCCTTTTCTTCCTGACTCAGGCCTAGTGCTCCAACATCAGTCGATTTGGTCAGGTAGTTGGCCAGTAACATGTAAAACCCATACCAGGCCCAACGTTCAAATAACTCCATGGTATTGGCAACCCAGAATGTTCGGGGGAATTTCTTAAAGACACTTGTTTTTGCCGACATTGTTATATTTTAAAACTTTTGTTTGAAATTTATGTTAAATTGTGCTAATATCTTAAAAAATTTCAAAATCTAACGAACAAATTTTAAATCCACCTACCGGTCGGGCAGGGTTTTGTCTTGTCCCGATAATTATCTGCGATTTTTTAGGGCAAAATTACTTTGGTTATTTACATTGTAAATCACTCTATAAATAAATCAAGTGTAATAAATGTAAAATTAAATATGGCGACCTTAGTGGGGCTTTGTGTTTTTGTGCTTTTGTGGCATTTTTT
>DMBU01000034.1 GCA_003446015.1 Bacteroidales bacterium
AGCCAAAAAAGTGTATTTAAATTATAAAAAAATGGTCAAATCAGTATTTGGTGATTCTGATATCCCACAACTTTATCATTTGATCCCATTCTTGCCTGTTGAGGTTATAAAAAAGATCGGAAGATAATAATTTTCCTGCCTTGGCTGACCAAGGGTTTACTCTTCTTGTTTTTTGATGTATTCGTTTTGATAACAATCGTGGCACTCGTCGTATAATATCAGTTTGTTCCCTTCCGCTTCAATGGATTGTTTTTGGCCGTTTTCATAAACAATTAAAAACGTTTCTTCGGAGACTCTAATAGAACGCCCTTTTTCAATTTTATAGCTCATTTCGAGCGCTAAGCTATCGTTCGTGTATTGAAAGAATTTATCCGAAGTAAACTCGATGGTAATTTGATTTCCTGTTGTAGCAGGATTTATCGTTTTTCCCATGATTCCTCCTGAGGATTCAATCCACGACCATTTCCCGATTAATTCTTTTGTAATTTGCGATTCCACGTTTTTTGAACAAAAGGTAAGTGAACTAATAAAGCTTAAAAGTAAGATTAAATTTTTCATTTTTAAAGATATTAAATTTGAATTAAAGAACAAAAACAATTGTGTAACAATAGTTTAAATTACCTTAGTATGAGTTAGGTACTTTCCGATAAGTCTGAACATAGCGGAAACCAACATTCAAATCGACATCATTTTTTAATTTATAGGGAGTACTTGTTTGTGATGCTTTATTGTAAATTACGATATACGGAGAATCTAAATTCAATGATAAATTAGTTAAATATGTCAATTTTGAGAACGATTCAAGAGTCAATTCATTGGTATGATAATAGAATTTAACAAGCTCCGGGTCGTTGTAAGATGAATTTTCTTTAAATGCACGCGAGAAATTAATATTAATAAAATGCTTTGCACCTTCAATTTCTACTGAAAGAGGTAAACGATAATCTTTTTCGTGAGGTAAATTAGCTTCGTCTAATTCAGAATTAACCTGCCGTGTTTTCCACTGACAAAATAATTGAGCCTGATTCCAGCTAACTCCCAATACAGGGTAGTTTTCGTATTTACTATTGTTAAAGTACTCCTTGTAAGAAATCTGCAAGGATTTTATTTCTTGTGATTCAAGTTCTTTGGACGGCAATGCAGTTTGATAATGAACGGGACTCGATTTAATTGCATTTAAATAGTCTTTATATTCTTTGTTTGAAACCATGCTGCTAATCCAGTATGGATCTGATCGAACAGCAATACCAGCAGTGTCGTTATTTAAAATACGAATTAATTTTACTTCACGTTCTGATGGGATGTAATCCATCTTTTCAACGATCACCTGATGTTCTTTAAAAATGCTGGTATCTCTTATTTGTTCCTGAGCATGAGCACCAGATATTAAAACAATTGAAAAGAACAATGCAATGCTGTAATAAGGTAATCTTCTCATGGTTGCATTCAATTGGTTATAAACTAAAGATAATAAAATATTCGTTAACCCTATATAGCAAATTAATAAACTAAGGTGAACGTTATGAAATTTCAATTATTCTCAGAAAGGAATATAAGCCCCAATGGAATAAGTCAACATGATAGGAGATTGTTCGTAATCGTCAGGCATTGCAGGGCCTTTTTCTAAAGGTACTCCTAATCCAATTTGAGCTGTAAACCATCTTTTACCTCTAAAAACAAAACTTGCACCAACCAGGTTTTGGGCAAAAGACGGGCCAATTCCCTGATTCCAGTAATTGAATGAAATAAAAGAACTTCGAATTGTAGGTTTTAGATGATAATTAATGGCTGCCCCAAAGGCAATGTAACCTATTCCTGCCTGAAATCCTACTCTGTTTGATATTAAAAATTCAAAATCGGCTCCAACCAAGGCTCCTCCACCTTGTAAAATTCCAATAGTGACACAAGCAGTTTTTTCTTCTTCAACCCAGGTGGTCTCTGAAAGATATTGAGCTAATAATTGAAATTGAAAACTTGTAAATACGAAAACGAATAAAGCAATTTTTCTCATCGGGTTAAATCCTTTTTATTTTATGAATTAAACATTTTGTTAGAAATCACAACCTTTACTTAAAGGTAATATTCTTTTTTAAAAATTAATAAATATGACTTATTTATTCAAATTTTTATTGAAGCTAAGCAATACAAATTAGCATGTTGAAGTTGAATATTTGTTCTGCTTTATATGACATGAAAAAATTAGTGCGGCTAGCTTAAATTGGATTATTTGAAATTGATTTCTTTGGTCAATAATTTGATCTTGTTTCGCAAACTTTACCAAGAGGAGGATTTTAAATTAAAATCAAGATGACTTCTTAAATTGATAGTAAATCTCATGAATAAAATCAATTGTTTCAGGCACTTAAATCAAAATAAATAAAAGATAAGTAGCTTTTTACGATAGAATATAGATTTAATTCCTACCTTTGTCGCTCAAAATAGTTATTCTAGTCTTGCACTTTCCTATTCTTATTCGACAGGCTTACTTCAATTTCTATCATTATTTACTTAATATTTTATACTTAAGATGAACATTTTCGTAGCAAAGTTAAGTTCTGCTACTACTAGCGAGGACTTAAAAGATTTATTTGAAGAATACGGTGAAATCGTATCTGCAAAGGTTATTATGGACAAATTTACAGGCGAATCAAAACGTTTTGGATTCGTAGAAATGAAAGGCAAAGACGAAGGCTTAAAAGCTATTCAGGAGTTGGATCAGTGCGAATACGACAACAGTGTAATCGTTGTTAAAAAAGCAGAACCAAAAACTGAGAACAGCAGAGGTAATAGCAGACCTGGTGGAAACAGAAGATATTAATCTCATATCATCCCAAAATAAAAAGGCTATCAACATTGATAGCCTTTTCTATTTTCAACAACTTAATATTTTATAGACTAGTTATTATAAATAAAATTTAGTCCTTCTCTAATTCCTCCTTCTGGCACATGACCTTCATTTTCTATACTTTTTATTTCAATAATAAGATTATTGCTGAAATGATCTGAAAGTAATTTGCTGAAACTTTCTATGTGTCCGATAACTCTTGGCGAAGGGTCTTTCATTCCATAATAAATGAAAAGATGTTTTCCATCGAGTTTGCTTATAGGATTGAATTGATTTACTTTCTCTGTCATAAAGTTACTACAATAACCAATGGTAGCACTGCTGGAAATGTAAGCATCAAAACTTTCAGGTTTAGTCAGCATGGCATAAATTGTAAATAAACCAGCATTTGAACCTCCATACAAAATCTTTTTACCAGTTGCATTATAGTTTTTATTAACGTAGGCTTGCAGCTCAATACTTAGAAATTCTAAAAACATAGCTGCTTCACCTGATCCTTCGCGGGATTCAACTTTAACAGGAATCATATCCCTGTTTCTGTTTTCATCAGTTTTAATTCCAATGATAATATGAGGATTTGTTTGTGTTGAAATCAAAGTCTCTTCATATAGGTTTAAATACTCACCATCAAGAATATATAAAACCGGATAAGAGGTGTTTTCCCAATTATCTGGTAGATGAATAAAAATAGTACGATCCTCATTCAGAATGTTTGAACGAATTTGTTGAAGACATACATTTTCAAATTTTTCAGCAGGTGTTAACTGAGAAAATACTTCCTGACCGGATAATAGCAGTTGAAACAGAATAACAAAAAGGGCGATGTTTCTCATTCTTAAACTTTTATTTTTTAAACTATACTCTTCACTTTAATGACTACCTTTTTAACCTTCGCAGGCTGAGTTTCAAGTATTCCCGGCATATGCAAATCACCCGGGAAAAAGATGGCAAACATTCCCGCTTCTAACTTTACAAGCGATGTTTCTCCATCGAAAAATGTGATGTCTTTTTCAGGATCTGTTACAACTATAACTTGATTTTTTAAAGTTGCAACACCAATTAATTCAGTTCCGGAATGAATATACTGAATGTCGATGTACTTTTTGTGAGCTTCCGGTTTAGCATCTTTTGCATCTTTTGTGTTGTATTCCTGAACCAGTGCAAAAATGTTTTCCCCTTCGATTTCGTATTTCCCGTCATCTAATAAAGAGAAATCGGTTTTCTGTATATATTCAAAAGCTTTATCAAACCTTGGATGCAGGCTTTTATACAATCCTGAATTTTCAATTTTATCAAGTACCATAACGAACTAAAAATTATTGTTTTTTTAACACGTAACTATAGTAAATGTATTTTTGTGTTGCAAATTGATTGTAGGTATTAGACCCAACTGTTCCGGCAAAATCCAGGGCTATTTTGTGAAGAAATTTAGGAGCCAGCTTTTTAATAAGAACACGTCGGCGTTTATCATCGTGTTCAAGCGCGGCTACAACTTCTTTGGTAATTAAGCGTTCTTTTAACACTGTTAATCCGCTTGATTCCAGTTCCTTTTTTAGATCTTCCATCTCAAAATCATAACGGAAATCGGTGTATAAAAAATGTCCGTTAGGGCGCAAGATACGTGACACTTCACCCAAAAAAGCTTTCATATCAGGGTAACGGTGCGATGACTCTATATTTAGAACAACATCATAACTATTATCTTTAAGATCCAGATTTTGTGCATCTCCTTGTGAAAATGACAAACCATCGATTTGGTAATATTTATTACAAAATGATGCTGCCCGACTATCTAAATCAATACCTTTAGCGGTTGCAGGAGCAAATGTTTTAGCTATGTAGGAAAGTCCACCACCTCTTCCACAACCAATTTCAATAATATCTTTTTCTTTTATATCGGTTTCTTTTGCCAAATGATGATATAACTGTATGGAATAACGATTAGCTTCGTTTTGTTCATCCAGGGATATGTTCAGATCATCACCTGAGTATCCATAATTCATAAATAATACTTCAGCATTTTTATCAACCTTATTTACATACCAATACCAAATTCTGAACAGCATTTCGCGAAAATTAAACTTCATGGTTTTTAGATTAAAAATTAATACTCGTTGACTTATTTTTTCCTAAGTCATATACATGAGCGCGGATCTTTTGGGCCCATTCGTGGGCCGAGGAAGATTTATCAAGCATGCTATATGGTATAGGTTTTCCTATTATTACTTTTATTGTTGCATTTTTCTTTTTTAACATTTCACTGGGTAAAAGAATTAATTCCATATTAAGTTTAATTCCAAGGATATTCCGGATTGTATAAATGGCATAAAACAACCGGGAGTTTCTTCCATGAAAATAAAAGGGAACAATGTCTCTTTTACTTGAAATGGCTTTGGTAATAAAACTCTTTTGCCATTCAGCATCCTGTACTTTTCCTTTGTATCGTCGGGATACTTCACCTGCAGGGAAGTGGGTTATTGGAACGTCTGAGTTATAGGTGTCTTCAAGAGCCTTTATATACTCTTTGGACGATTGTCCAAAAACATTCACTGCGGCAATAAGAGGGCGCAATTGGGGTAAAAACATAAAAGCATCATTCCCAATAGCCTTAAGAGTTCCATATTTTTGCGAAACGATATATGTTAAAACCAATCCATCTATTACACCGAAAGGATGGTTGGCGGCAAAAAAACATTTTCCAATTTCAGGGAGATTTTCTTTTCCTTCAATTTCAAGACTTAGGTTAAATTCTTCAATCATTTTTGGAAGAAAATCAACCCCTATGTGATTTGAAGATCTCGTGAGAATATCATTCATTTCATCTTGTTTGATAATTCTCTCAAGGATTTTTATAAAAAAACGAGGTAGCTTATTTAAAATAGGAGAGTCACCTTCATCAATAATTTTGGCAATATCAATATATTTAATGTTTTTATTCTTTTTTGTCATGTATTCGGCTGATTAACAGATTTATAAAATCTTTATGATGTGGAAAAACATCATGGTTTGCCTGATTTTTCGAACCATAAATGTAACTAATAATTATAAAAACGAAAATAAAAGATTGTTGATGCTTAGAATTGATGTAAACAAAAGATTATCGTATTTAATGTAACGTAAAGAATTAGATAAACATAAATTCATTATTGATCTTTTTAATTGAGCTATATTTGCAAGAAATTTAAAAATAAAGATAATGATTACTTTATACATTACTGTTTTTGCAGCATTGTTTTCGGTTGTAAATCCTTTGGGAACGATGCCCATTTTTATTGGGATTACAGAAGATAATACCAGAACAGAAAGAAATAAAATAGCATTAAAGGCAAGCTTATATATGGCTTTAATCTTAACAGTATCTTATTTTCTGGGTAAATATTTAATCAGCTTCTTTGGTATTAGTATAGAATCACTGCGTATAGCCGGAGGATTGATAATAGCCAGTTCGGGATTTGCTTTACTAACTGGAAACTTTTCCAAACACAAAGGGATGAGTGATACTGTAAAAGATGAAGCTATTTTAAAAGAAGACCCTTCGTTAACACCTCTTTCTATTCCCATGCTTGCTGGTCCAGGATCCATTTCTTTGTTAATTTCGCTTAATGAAAATTATTCAAACTGGATAGAAACATTGGTTATATTCCTTACCATACCGGCCGTTGGAATAATAACCTGGCTTATTTTACGATCATCCTATTTTATTGTCTCAAAACTTGGCATATCCGGATTAAACTCCATTTCGCGTATTATCGGATTCATTGTAATTGCAATAGGGATAGAATATATTATCTCCTCCGTTTTGACGATTGCAAGACAACTTATAGGATAAGCAGAACAGATTGAAATCTCTATAAGAAAAGGAGTTGTCCAAAAAGTATTAAGAATTGAGAAACTACTTATCTTTTACTTAGCGAAACTTTGTGTCTTCTTCGTGAAACTCTGTGTAACAACATTTTGTAATTATACCACAAAGTTACCCAAAGGAAGCACAAAGTTCCTCAAAGGCTTTTTGGACACGCTCTTTCTTTTCTAAAAAAAGATTTAACAACCGTATTTATCTGTAATTTCTTGTTTTGTTTTTCCAAGTATATCGTACTTTTTACCTACTTTAATAAATGCATCCAGTGCTTTTTCAAGATGATGCATTTCATGTCCTGCCGAAATTTGAGTTCTGATTCGGGCAGCTCCCTGCGGAACAACAGGGAAGAAGAATCCAATAGCATAAATCCCCAAATCAAATAAATCACGTGAAAAATCCTGGGCTAATTTAGCATTAAACAACATCACAGGAACAATAGGAGTATCGCCATCTTTTAACACAAATCCTGCTTCGGTTAATCCTTTACGCCAGAATTTTGTGTTGGCTTCTAGTTTATCGCGGCGTTCTGTGCTTTGAGAAAGAATATCTAAAACCCTTAAAACACCACTAACAACAACAGGAGCAATAGTGTTTGAGAAAAGATAAGGTCTTGCTTTTTGACGGCACATTTCAACGATTTCTTTCCGGCCAGAAACACAACCTCCGGAAGCACCCCCAAGTGCTTTGCCAAACGTGGTTGTAATAATATCTATTTTGCCCATTACTCCACATTTCTCGTGTGTTCCGCGACCTGTTTTTCCAATAAATCCGGATGAGTGCGATTCATCAACAAAAAGCAGGGCATCGTATTTTTCACAAAGAGCTGCAATCTCATCTAATTTAGCTGTATCACCATCCATGGAATATACACCATCATTAATCACAACTTTTAATCTTTTATTAGAATGGAGTTGTAATTTTTTTTCGAGATGATCCATGTCAGAGTGTTTGAAAGTATCGTGCTGTGCTGCACATAGTCGCATTCCGTCAATAATGGAAGCATGCACTAATCGATCAGAGATCATAACATCTTCGCTGGTAAGAATAGCTTCAAACACACCTGCATTTGCATCCATGCACGATGGAAACAGTATTGTATCTTCAGTTCCTAAAAACTCAGAAACTTTCTTTTCCAATTCGCGATGAATATCCTGAGTACCACAAATAAAACGTACCGAAGACATTCCGTAGCCTCTTTGATCAAGTCCGTCATGCGCAGCTTTTAACACTTCAGGATGACTGGATAATCCCAGGTAATTGTTTGCGCATACATTTATTACTTTTTTTGGAGCTGATCCTGTAGGAAACTCCACTTCAATCTCAGCTGCTTGTGATGAATGGATAAATCTTTCTTGTTTAAATAATCCAGCATCTTGAATAGCGCTTAGCTGATTCTTATATATTTCTTTAACTTTATTTGAATATGCCATAATAATTAGGGTTAAAATGAAACAAGGCGATCAAAAAATTGAAAGCTTATTAATTATAGATATTTTTTTACAAGGAGTTCTATTTTTCTCACCGTATCAAATGCTTCGGGAGTAGCATCTGCATCCGGAATAGAAATGTTATACTTGTTTTCAAGAAACCTTTTTAAAGAAACCATTGAAAATGAATCAACAATACCTCCTGAAATCAGAGGAGTATCGAAAGTTACTTCATCATTTTCTTCGTCGCAGTATTCTTCAATAACATATTCAAGGATAATTTCTTTCATGTCTTCCATAGTTGTAGTTTTTTAGCCTGCCTGTCGGCAGACAGGTTTGTAATTTATGTTTAGTTTGTATTTATAGTTTTTGTAAGTTACAAAATTAATCGTCTTCCAGGGTTGAGACATCTCCAATTTCTTCACCCCATTCCTGAGCATGCAATACACGGCGCATGATTTTACCACTTCGTGTTTTTGGAAGGGTATCTCTAAATTCGATTTCTTGTGGCATGGCTAGTGGAGACAATTTTTTACGAATAAAATTCATAATTTTTAATTCCATATCATCATTTGCTTCGAATCCTGGTTTTAACGTTACAAAAGCCTTAACAACTTCCATATTTACATCGTCGGGCTTAGCAACAACAGCCGATTCTGCTACAGCTTCGTGTTCAAGTAATGCCGATTCTACCTCGAAAGGACTAACCAAATGTCCTCCTGTATTAATTACATCATCGTCTCTTCCAATAAACCAGTAATATCCTTCCTGATCAATGTATGCACGATCACCTGGCAGATACCATCCATTTTCGAACTTTTTCTGGTATGTTTCTTCGTTTCTCCAGTAAGTGCGCATCATGGCAGGCCATCCGGGTTTGAATCCTATTAAGCCTGGCTTTCCAACTTCGTTTATAGGTTTAAAAGTTTTAGTATCTAAAATTGTTGCGGTAATTCCCGGGAAAGGTTTTCCCATAGATCCGGGTTTAATTTTCATTCCGGGATAATTGGTAAGCATCATCGAGCCTGTTTCTGTTTGCCAGTATGTATCTAAGAATGCTTTTCCAAATACTTTTTCGGACCAGATTACTGCTTCTGCATTTAAAGGTTCTCCAACACTTGCTAAATGACGTAGTGATGACAGATCATAATGTTTGATAATTTCTTCTCCGGCTTTCATTAATGATCTTATCGCTGTAGGAGCAGAATACCACATGGAAATTCTTCTTTTCTCAATGAATTTATACCATGATTCGGCTGAAAAACCAGTATCTAAAACACATTGCGTAATTCCTAAACTCCACGGACCAATAATCCCGTATGAGGTGCCCGTTACCCATCCCGGATCGGCAGTGCACCAATATATATCATCCTCGTGTAAATCTAAAACCCATTTAGTAGTTAAGTATTGAGAAATTAAGGAATAATGAACGTGTTTAACTCCTTTGGGCTGACCCGTTGTTCCTGATGTATAATGTAATACCGATGGTGATTCTGCCTTCGTTGGAAATGATTTAAAATCTTCAACGAACTCTGTTGCTTCCATGTTAAAGGCAATTTCACGTTCCTGTAATGGCTTACTTCCGTCATAATCGACCAGGATAATGTGTTTCAGGTAAGGCATTTTATCAAGAATTTTCCTGATTTTTGATACATGTTTTCGTTGTGTAATAATTGCTGTAGTTTCAGCATTGTCGAGTCGTACATGTAAAGATTCATCACCAAAGGCTGAAAATAATGGTTGAGCCACAGCTCCCAGCTTTAATATCCCAAGAAATCCAATATATAATTCGGGTATTTTATCCATAAAAAGACAAACTCTGTCTTCATTTTGTATTCCTAAATTTTTAAGAAATGCAGCAATTGTATTACTTCTTAAACGAATATCATTAAAGGTAAACTGTTTTTCAACTCCACCTAATCCTTCCCAGATTAAGGCAGATTTTTCTGCTTTACCCATTTGGCAGATTCGATCGGAACAGTACCATCCGATATTAATGTTATCTCCATTTTTATAGTCAAGCTCTTTCTCGGCAATTGACCAATCGAAATTTTCGAGACGTTTTTCGTAGGATCCAATGTTTGACATAAGAATTTAGTTTAGTTTTTAGTTTGCCTGCCGGCAGGTTTTTATTTATTGTTATTTATGGTTACAAATGCAATTACAAGTTCCTTGGTATGACTTATGGATAAATGAATTTCAGTTACTCCCAGCTTATCTGCTATTTTTTTGGAAATACCGGATAACCGAATATCAGGCTTGCCCAAATCATTATTTGTTATCTCAATGTCTTTAAAAGTGATTCCATCTCTCCAACCTGTTCCGAGCGCTTTTAAGAAAGCTTCCTTAGCTGCATATCGTGCAGCAAATTTTTGGGCTTTGTTTTTAAATTGATTACAGTAGTTCATTTCGTTTTCGGTAAAAACTCCTTGAACAAATGAAGGCTGTTTTTCCAGTCGAATTTTCATTCGTTTAATTTCAAAAAGATCAGTTCCAATTCCCAGTGTCAAAATTGTAAAATTTTCTATTGTAAGTTTTGATAAATCATTTCGTTAGTAAATTAGCAGTAAAATAGAACGTATTTCTTATTTTAAATATGCTTTACAACACATTTTATTTTGGTCGAAAAAAAAGCTTTATTTAACAGTATTTCTGGCTGGCAAAAAATAAAAATTTAACAATTTAAAATGATTATATAAAATGCATTTTTTTAAGATATATGTTTTAAAAGATTTGATTTTAGTAGAATTATAGCAGAAATACAGCTTGATAAGATTAAAAAACAAAAAAATGTATAAATTTTCTCATGAACTATTTGTTTATTCATAAAAAGCTTTTATTTTTGCCACTCGAATCACAAATAGTGGTTAAGAAAATTCCTCAGTAGCTCAGTTGGTTAGAGCACCTGACTGTTAATCAGGGGGTCGTAGGTTCAAGTCCTACCTGGGGAGCAGAAAAACCCTTCGGAATTCCGAAGGGTTTTTTGTTTATCATCGAATTACTTTCATTTTCGAATCCTGAATTACAAATTTTACATGAGGTGTTGTTGGTTAGAGCATCCCAACGTTTCGTCGGGAGGGTCTTCATGTTAATTTGGTATATATAGCTAATTAATTCCATATGAATTTTAATTCATTAAAATTTCTACAGAAATTTCACAAAGGACTTGCCAGAATAATTTAGAAAGCACTGGCAATACAATGAACTGACAGCGTGACATATGAGGAATTATGAAGAATTGAGATAAATTTATGTTCCCGTTTATAGTTTTTTACTAAATTTATAGTTACAAATAGATGAAACAACATTCCACCTATCGACTCGTTGGGTGTAATTTTTTGACACTGCAAAGTATAAAAAATAAACCATGGAAATAACTCCTTCATTAACATTTGAAATAAATAACTCAAAAGACTTATTTAATAAGTTACTTGAAGAATATAGTGACTTTGACAATCAATATCTAAATCCAAGATTTGCGATAAATTGTGCAATTACATCTTGGCATTTGACAGATTGGACATATCATGAATGTTATAAAAGAGAAGATAGGTTTCAGGATTCAGAAAAATCGATAATAACGGAAAAACAATATTTGTCTCTGGACTTTTAAAGTATCAACAATATATAATTAAGCAATGTCCGGAACTTGAATATATGAGACTTATTACAAATGGAATAAAACATTGTGTACTTAACGACAAGGATAGAAAAGAAAAAACAAAAATTCATGAAGGTGGTTATAGTATGGATTATTCAAGGCATGATTATGATGTGACAAGATTTGTAATTCAAATTAATTTAAAGAAACAGCTAGATTTTGAAGAAACTTTATTAAAAACAATTGACTATTGGAAGAAAGTAATAGGAATTTAACTAAGTTATAAAAAACTGCTTCGAGATTTTGAATCGATACCAAGAATTGGTATATTTGAAGAAAATTAAAAGCAATGGCAAAAAATACATCAATATTACTTGGAGAATATTTTGAAAACTTTGTGAATGAAAAAATCTCTTCAGGAAAGTTTTCATCTGTTAGTGAAGTGATTAGAACTGCTCTTCGACTTTTAGAAAATGAAGAGAATAGGTACAAAGCTCTTATTAAAGAACTTGAAATTGGCGAGAATAGTGGATTTGTTAAAGACTTTGATCGAACAGAAAATCTTAAAAGTCTTCATGCTAAACACTTGAATAAATGAGATACACAATTAGCAAGAAAGCAAATCAAGACATCGAAAAGATATGGTTGTACACATATGAAAACTGGTCACTTGAGCAAGCAGATAGATATTACAATTTAATTTTGGACGAAATCGAATTTATTGCTGAGAACTTTGAAAGTGGAAAATCAGTGGACTATATAAAAGAAGGATATAGAGCATCAATTGTGAAGTCACATTTAATTTTCTACAAGAGATCCAAAAGTAATATTGTTGAAATTATAAGAGTTTTACATCAGAAAATGGACATTGAAAACAGAATTGAAGAATAAAAAACTACACACAAGATGTGTTCAACAATAATGTGGGGTTTTGATAGTTTGCTGACTAAATATTATCCTCGTTAAGTTGTTCAGCGAGGGATTCCAGATAGCTATCGGGAGAAATAGGGATGAAACCCGCATGATTTAGTATTGCTGAACCATTATAAATAATACATTAAAAAAAAGTTACCGGAGCAATATTGTGAATGAACTTTTCTTTTGCTAAATTTCCTCTGAAATAACTAACTCAAAAGTCATGAGAAATCTAATTAAAATTGGTTTACTAACTGTTATAGTATCATTCGTTTCTTGCAGTGACAATAAGAAAGGAATAACTAAAAACGAATTAAAATCTGCTGAGAAGATTATAGGTTTAGAATTTACCAATTCGGAACGTGATTCTTTACTTGAAGATTTGCAAATTGTCCGGGATGATTATAAAGCCATAAGAGAAGTTGAACTCTCAAATAGTGTTTCTCCTAAACTGATTTTTGATCCACGACCTACAAATTTTAAAATTAAAAATAAACAATTAGATATTAAATGGAATATTCCTGAAAATATAGAAATGCCTAAAAACAAAAACGATCTGGCATTTTATTCAGTTTCGGAGTTGGCATCCTTAATAAAAAATAAAAAAATTACCTCTACCGAGCTTACTAAATTTTATATCAAAAGATTAAAAAAATATGGTGATACATTGGAGTGTGTTATTACTATTACTGAAAAGTTAGCATTGAAACAAGCAAAAAAAGCTGATCAGGAAATAGCTAACGGAATTTACAAAGGGCCATTGCATGGAATACCATATGGAGTTAAAGATTTGTTGGCTGTTAAAGGATATAAAACGACATGGGGAGCTGCTCCATATAAAGATCAAAATATTGAATATACTGCTAAGGTAGTTAGAAATCTGGAAAAGGCAGGAGCTGTATTAATTGCAAAACTCACGTTGGGAGCATTAGCGATGGGTGATGTATGGTATGATGGTGTAACTAAAAATCCCTGGGATTTAGCACAGGGATCGAGCGGATCATCGGCAGGTTCAGCATCGGCTACTTCGGCAGGCTTGGTTGCATTTGCTATTGGCACAGAAACCTGGGGTTCAATTGTATCACCAGCAACCCGATGTGGAGTAACAGGTTTAAGGCCAACGTTTGGTCGTGTAAGTAGGGATGGAGCGATGGCTTTAAGTTGGAGCATGGATAAAATTGGACCAATATGCAGAAGTGCCAATGATTGTGCCATGGTTTTTGATGTTATTCGTGGGATTGATAAGAATGATCAGTCGACGGTAAGTTATCCTTTTAATTATACCCAGAATGTAGACTTATCAAAATTAAAGGTGGCTTATTTAAAAGATTTATTCGAAGGAGAGGATTATCGGGGGAAAGATAATGATTCAAAAACATTAGAAACACTTAAAAAGCTTGGAGCTAATTTTCAGGAAGTGAAATTACCTGATCACATTAATGTACAATCCCTCGCAATTATTTTGGAAGCAGAAGCCGGAGCAGCATTCGACGAACTCACAAGATCAAATAAAGATGATGAGTTGGTTGCTCAGCATAAATATGCATGGCCAAATATATTCAGAAAATCAAGATTTATTCCGGCTGTGGAGTACATACAAGCAAATAGAATTCGTTCATTGTTAATTGAAGATTTTAATAAATGGATTAAGGATTATGATGTCATTGTTTGTCCTTCCTTTGGCGGAGATCAGTTATTAATGACCAATTTAACCGGGCATCCTTGTGTGGTTGTTCCAAATGGTTTTGATGAAAAAAATCATCCAACAAGCATAAGTTTTATTGGAAATTTGTATGATGAAGCTACTTTGCTGGCATTTGCAAAAGTATATCAGGATAATACCGGGCATGATAATATTCATCCAGATTTATTCAAATAAGGGAAGATAATCAGGTTGTAAATTTAATAATCCTCAATAACATTAAACTCGAAAGGAATTTTGACCATTTCGGCGTATTCTTTGCCGGTATCAAGCATGTCATCGTCAACCTCAAGATAATTCCAGATGACTTTTACTTTTTTTTCTTCGACTTCAACAATTCGTTCCAGGATGTATAAAATATCGAGGATCATGGTTGAGGTGGCAGAATTGTAATACTCTAAGCGAAATTCAAACTTTGTTTCCTCGTTTGGGGTTTTAGCATATTCTTCGAGCCAGAAAAGAATTGGGTCGAAAAAGCGTTTTACTTCTTCGGGAAATGATTTGCCAAACATTAAAAATTTACCCAAATCTTTATCAAAACTAACTCCTGGAGATTCATCTGTTGCAGCAATAATCAAAGCTTCCATAAAGAAATATTTAAAATAATCTTGTACTCAAAGAAATTAAAAATCAGCTTCTTCCAGAGCATGATATTCAAAAGGAAGACTTACCAATTCTGAATATTCTTCACCTGCTTCCAGCATGTCATCATCTATTTGGAGATGACTCCATGAAACGGAAACCTTTTTCCCTGCTTTATTTATTGAATCTAACACGTTCAATATTTCTAAAATAATTAAAGACGATGAAGAATTGAAATATTCCATTTTAAATTCAAAAAGAGTTTCTTCGTTTGGATTTTTAGAATATTCGTTAAGCCATTCAAAAACAGGAGCAAAAAAAATCCTGCTTTCTTCGGGGAATGATTTTCCTTTTATTTCGAATTTACCTGAGTTCTTATCAAAATATATATTGGGTGTTGAGCTGGTTCCTTCAATAAGTAATTCCGTCATCATATTAAGATTTTAAATAAGAGTCTAATTTAGATAAAAATACATTAAGTTTAATAGGTTTTAAAATAAAATCATCACATCCAACTTCAGCAGCTTTGTCTTTAGCATCTTCAAGATTTAATGCTGTTTGAGCAAGAATTGGAATGTCTTTTTTTATTTCTTTTATACGTCTGGTGGTTTCAAAACCATCAAGTTTAGGCATATTAATATCCATTAAAATTAAATCAATCTGATCATTCTTTTTGAAAATATCAATGGCTTCTTCTCCATCTTTAGCCCTTAAAATATCAACATTTGTCTGTTTCAAAGCTTCAACCAAAAACAGGTAATTCATTTCAGTATCTTCGGCAATAAGAATTGTTTTGTTTTTCCAGTCGTATGTGCTTGGTTGTTTTTTCTTTTCTTTTGAAACATCTAATTTTATCCCAATAACTAAAATGTCATCAAGCTGCATATAATCACCCCTCCAATCCTCTATGGTTTTATTTAAAATTTCTTTTTGGGTTTCCATTGGGTTTTGATGTATTTCTAACAGTAACTCCTGAAATTTTCGCGACATAAATTTTCGATGTTGTGGACCCCCAATCTGGTCGTAATAACCATCTGAAAACAGATAAATTAAATCGTTTGCATTTAAATTAATTTCGTGATTTGTAAATGACTCATTCGCGTTTTTATGTATGCTAACAGGCATTCTGTCTCCTTTTATAACTTCAAGCTTATTGTTTCGAATAATGTATAGGGGATTATGTGCACCGGCAAATTGAATTTTTTGTTTTTCTGAATCGATAATACATAAGGACATATCAATGCCATCTTTGGATTCGTTTTCGGCCCCTGTTTGATGCAAAGAATCGATAATATAATTACGTAGCTGATTTAAAATCTCATTAGCCTGTAAGGAATAGATGTGTTTATTTTCAACTATTTTCGTAACAATTTCGTTTAAGAATGCAGTTCCCAACATACTCATAAAAGCCCCGGGAACTCCATGCCCTGTGCAATCAGCCGCAGCAATAATAATTTTTCCGTCTTTATTCATCATCCAGTAAAAATCGCCGCTTACAATATCTCTGGGTTTGAATAAAATAAAATGCTCGGGTAAGTTTCTTTTTATAAAATTTAAGGGAGGTAGCAGTGCACTCTGAATTCGTTTGGCATATTCAATGCTATCGGTAATATCCTTTTTTTGTTGATTGGCAAGATCTCTCTGAATCTCAATTTCAGTTTTTTGTAGGTTTATTTGTTCATTCTGTTCTTTTAATAAACGGAAAGCTTTCTTTTTGGCTCTAAATTGTCGTAAAACTAAAATAGAAAAGATAAAAATTAAAAAGAACACAAAAGAAATACCCCAAAGAATGATTTTTTTATTTTTTAATTCAACTTCCTGTTGACGAATAGCCAGTTCTTTTACTTCAAGTTCGAGTTGTTGCTGTTTTTTTATTGCCTCTATTTCTGCAAGTGTTTTTTGTGTTTTCTCAAGTTGACTGGATGTTTCTGATAAGGTTTTCTGAGTTTGGATATTTTCATTCTGAGCTTGTTGAACCTGTTCACTGGATTTCTTTTCTATATCTTTAATATGTTGAGATTTTAAATGTTTATCAATGGTTGCAAAGAGTTCAAAATATTTCATGGTATTTTCAGAATCTCCCAAAATTTCATAGTTCTCTGCCAACATTCCATAACAGGTTCTTATGAGCTTTAAATTATTCGATTCCTGGGCATAAATAAGTGCCTCGTTAATGTTGTTAATCGCTTCCTGATTTCTTGAGAGATTTTTCAATACGGCAGCTTTATTCATAAGCCCGGTATAAATTCCATCTTTTTGATTCAGTTGTCGGGCTATTTGTAGTCCTTTGTTGAAATTGACAAGTGAATTTTGAAAATCTTCTTTGTCAGAATGAATCAGACCAATGTTATAATAAATAGATTTTACGCCATTTAAATTATTATGACTTAGATTTAATTCGAGCGACTCTGAAAAATACTTGATTGCATTGTCAAATTGCTCATTCTCCCAGTACAGATAAGCGATTTTATTTAAATAGTCGGCTTGTTGAATGGTATTGTTAGCAGCTTTACATTTATCAGCTTCTGCAATATATTCTTTTAATTGATTTTTTACTGAAGAATCAAGTTCTTGGGCAACTGATTGAAAATCAATTATAAAAATCAAAACAAATAAAAAGAATATGCGTATATTTTTGATCATGCAAAAGCATTTTAAATAATTTATTCAACATAAAAATCGATGGATTTTTGACTCCTGTTTCCCAATTTATCTATTGAAGTTACTTTTATTGTATAAAGCTTATCTTTTTGAAAACCTGTTATCAGGCTGGTATATGGTTTCTCTGTTAAACCATTAATAGAATATAACATGTTTTCAAACCCAACTGATGAATCTGTTGTAGATAAAAACAATACTACGTGGCTTGGGTAAGTATCATAATTCTTTCCATCCAATGTTTTTGTTTTATCTGATATTATACTAAATCGGAAAAAAATCTCGGGGCCAGAATTATCTTCAACACAGATAAATGTATTTGTACTTGAATTATCAACATTATCATAAGCTGTATACGTAATGGTATGCAGACCTTCGTTGCTAATACTAAATGATTCGGTGTATCCTTTTACTTCACCATTATCAACACTGTATTCCAGTCTTTTATAACCAGCAGCATCGTCTTTTGCAGCAAGCCTGATTTTTGTTTCTGAGGTAATGTAAGCGGTATCGTTAGCAATAAAGTTTGCACCCTGAAAAGAATGACCAAGAGTCGGACCCGATAAATCAACATAAGAAATGTTAGATTTATTGGTCATAATCAAATTAATGGCCTGGTTATTTACATTATCATTTACAAAAGTTTGAATTTTTAATTTCCCCGATTTTGATAAATAGAATGGGGCTGTATATTCCAGAAAATCACCATCATTTATTGAATATCTTATTTGCTGAACCCCGGCTTTATTATCCATTGCAGTAAGTTTTACTTTACTTCGTCCTGATGAATATTCTTTACCATTTGCAATAAATGTATTTCCAACCAGCTCATCAACAATCATTGGAGCTGTTTTGTCGAGATAAAAAGTATATTGTTTTTCGGCTTCTTCGTTACCCACATTATCAGTTGAATAATATGCAATAGTATGCTCCCCTTCTTTTAATCCTGAAATAACAATTGGATTTGTGTAATTATAAAAGCTCCCACCGTTAATTGAAAATACGGTTTTTTTAATCTTAGAATTTTCATCACTTGCATCAAGTGTAATTTTTGTCCGGGGAGATATAATATCATTATAAAGATCAGGATCGGCAATTAATTTGGTTGTTGGTTTTGTTAAATCTATCTTAATATAAATTGATTTAGGAGTTTCTGCATTCCCGACATGATCAACTGAGTAATATTTTATGTGATATATTTTTTCTTCATTAAGTTCAATGATAGACGAAAGTTTTTTATATACTTGTTTATCAATTGATAAATAGGTGTCTTCAACTCCTGATGTAGCATCGGAAGCATCAAATTTCACCTCGAGTTTTTCACCAAAATAATAAATAGAATCTTTTTTATAATAGTTCTTATTATCAAAAGAAAACTTTGTTACTGGAGATTTACTATCAGAATACAGCTCATAAATGATATCTTCAAGTGGATAAACGGTTTGTCTGGTAACAGTATCAACTTTTGAAGGAGACCGGAATGTATTGTAGCCCTCTGTATCAAGATACATGGGGTTAGCATATTTTTTAGATCCTTCATCGGGCATCAACAGGTAAGATTCTGCATTATCATCACCTGATGTAGCTATTCTGAAATATATGGGCAAATCTTTGTTCGCATAAAGCCTGCCACTTTCTGCCCTGTATATCTTTTTCTTATGTTTTAAAGGCTCCTGAGAGTTACTGATAGTTGAAATTAATAATGCAACTGCAATGAAAAGAAGTAATTTTAATGATCTCATAATTTTCTAGGTTTTCTTGGGCAAATAATATTTTTATACGTTAAAGCTTAAAAAGGTTCTATAAATTTATAAATAAAACGGTCGAATATAAACAATAACTATTAAAAATTTTTTAACGACCATGCATTCGTTTTATCTTAAAAGAGTTACCGTCCCGGATATTCTGCTTGACCCGTTTTTTAAATAGATAATATAATAATATGCATCCAACGGAAGTTCCTTGCCATTTTGAGTACCATCCCAGTATTGTGATTCTTCATATCCCTTTGAATAAAAAACCCGATTACCCCATCTGTCAAAGATTTCAATTTCTGCATTAGGATATAATCCTCCCATTTCAACAACCCATTTATCATTAATATTGTCATCATTTGGACTAAACGCAGATGGGATATCGAAACAAAAATCATGTGCACTTCGAACAATAAAAGAAGTGTCAATTTCACACAGACTGGAATCATTTATTAATACATCATAAATCCCTGAACGAATATCATAGAGGTTTTCTTCAAAACTTCCATCTTCCCAATACACGGTATAAGGAATCCTTCCTCCAAGAATATTTAATTCGATGTATCCATCCTGAATATCAGGACACGTAGGTCTTCTTAAAACCGGATTTATAACTAGTTTTTCAGGTTCAATAATTTCAATCGTAGTATCTAATTCACAGTTATGTAAATCCAGAACATTAATTGAATATAAGCCCTTTGAAAGCATATTGGCTGAGTTTTCTGTATTGCCTGTAGACCAGTTGTATGAATAATCCGGAGTACCTCCAAATAAACTCAACGAAATATATCCATTATCCATTCCAAAACAAGAAATATCTTCTTTAGTAATATTAGCTGTTAACGGATCTGGTTGTGTAAGATCAATAGCAGATATCTCTACACAATTATTATTATCGATTACTGAAACGGAATAATTCCCCGCATTGAGATTACTTGCAAGGCTATCCGTAAATACGGTTGAATGACTCCATAAATAATAATATGGTAGAGTCCCTCCCGATGGAGTAATTATTATTTCACCATCGTTGTATCCGAAACAAGTTATATTTTTGGATGAAATATTATTTTCAATTTGTTCAGGTTCTGTAATTTCTACATAATTGGTAAAAGTACAGTTGTTCTCGTCGGTAATGGTAACATAATACGTTCCTCCTGACAAGCCAAAGATAGAATCTGAATTTGCTCCATTCGACCAGCTTATGTTATATGCTCCTGTACCACCGGTTATATCCAGATATGCTATACCATCTTCAAACCCAAAGCATGTTAAGTTGCTTTCAGATATAACTGCATCGAGTAAATCGGGCTCGATAATGATCGCAGTATCATGCAATTTACAATCTTTAGCATCAGTAATAGTTACGTAATAAGATCCTCCTGATAGTCCGGATTGATCTTCCTCGTTGTTAACCAAACCTGTTCCGTCCAGAGATTCCCAGAAGTAAATGTACGGACTTTCATCATTTCCACCTATTACCGTCAGATCAATAGAACCATTGTTATCTCCATTACATAATACATCAGTTGCCGAAATACTTGATAAGTAAACAGGGGGTTCGTCAATCGTTGCAGAATCATTGGCTAAACAACCTCTCCAGTCGGTTACAGTAACATAATATTTTCCTCCTGATAGTCCCGCTTGATCCTCTGAATTAGAAACAAGCCCTGTTCCGTCTGACGTAAACCAGTTGTACAAATAGGCCAGGTCTGTATTACCACCTGATACAAATAAATCAAGCGTTCCATCGGCATCTCCTGCACAAGAAATATTAACTGAATTTATTGAATCAATAAGCAATACATCTGGTTCAAAGATTTCTGTAGACTGAATTGAAACGCAACCCTCTGCATTTGTAGCAGTAACAGAATATGGTCCTGGAGCCAAATTACTTATTATTGCTGTTGTTGCTCCTGTTGACCAAATATAATTACCAACTCCGACAGCCGCAACTTGAGCCCATCCATTATTTTCGCCATAACAACGAACATGGTGAGGGAAAACATCGATTGATATTTGTGGAGGTTCACCAACTTCGATGGTTGTATCCTGGGCACATCCTTTCCAGTCGGTTACGGTTGCGTAATAAAGTGCTCCATCCAGACCATAAATAGAATCCGTAGTTTCTCCTGTTGACCATGAATATGAATATCGACCATTACCTCCTGTTGGATCAAGTATAATATATGCATCGCCAGCACCAAAGCAGGATACATTTTTAACCGTATCAATTACCGGTATTATTCTATACGGTTGTTCAAGTAAAACGGAGTCAATTTTTGTACAAGATTGATTATCGGTTACAGTTACCGTATACATTCCGATGGATAATACTGAATCGGTAGCCGCCGTTTGATGATTATAAGGATCATCCCAGTTATAGGTAAATAGATTTACTCCGTTTTCTGCAAGTACAGAAACTCTTCCTGTTGATTCCAAATAACAAACTACACTATCGGCAAACATATAGGTGTCGGCAGTTGGGTGGACTGTAATAGAATCAATTACAGAAGGTCCGTCAGCACAACCTGTTGCCAGTGATCTTGGTGTAATGGTGTATCGAACCACTTGGGGATATACAGGAGATGGAGTTGAGTTATGCAATGAATCAGCTATTACATGAGAATCGGTTAAATTATTTCCTGTTGAACTTCCTGTTAAGAAAGGATCAGCATCAAAAACATAATCAAACGTAACCTGTCCCACGGTCATAATATTCGGGGTGGTGAGTGTAATACTTGTTCGGGTGTCGTTACAAATGGTATCATCGAGAATTGCTGTGAATACCCGTGGTGTTGGATCAATCCAGATATCAATGGTAATTACTTCGGCAGCATCGGTACATTCATTTTCGTTGCTGGCATTTACGGTCCATGGTGTAATTACATACTGAAGCATTTGTTTGCTGAAGCTTGTGTTAATTAAAGGTTGGATAATTGATGTACCTATAACTTGTCCATTACCAACACTGTTTTGTTCGCCTGTGATATTTGGATTATCGCTTACGGTCCATGTATACCGGATACCATTTGTTGTGGTGTTAAGACTGGTAACAGGAATATTTGTATCGTCGCCGTCGCAAATCGTATCATTTACTGCAATAATCTCAACTGTTGGCTCAACCCAAATGTCTATATCTATTGGAGTTCCTGAACATCTGTTATTTCCACCAGCATCAATAGTCCATGGAGTGATCGTATAAGTTACCATCTGTGCAATGGCAGAAGTATTATCGAGTGTCTGAACAATATCTGTACCCATTAACTGTCCAACTGCATTGCTGTTGATTTCTCCAACAATATTTGCGTTTGGTGTAACAGTCCAGGTAAATCGCATTCCATTCGTAGTTATATTTTCCGAAGAGATTGCAATTGATGTGGAGGTATTATCACAAATGGTGTCGTCCACAGCTGTAATAATTACTGTTGGTTCTACCCAGATAACTACGGTGTCTGCAGGGCCCTCACATTGGGTTGAGAAAGGACCATAAGGAATGATTCTGTATACTACCGAATCTGCATATAAAGTAGGATTCGTTAAAAGATCTTTAATGGTGTCACCATCAAGGGTCATATCATCTCCAAGGATAGTGTTTGATGGATTTAGTATTTCTATTAAATACGTTGTTCCAGCCTCGGTACTTGTTAATACAATATGTGTTGTTTCTCCATTACAAAGCGTATCTTGTTGAGGTGTTGCTAAAACCTCCGGTCTTGGGTTTACTGTAAGTGTAGCTTGTGAATTGCTGCGATGGAAATTTCCTAAGCTATCAGTAACAATTACACGGTATTTATAACCGTTCATTGAAGTATCAGCAGCCAATATTAATAAAATATCTGTATTTGAGTTAGCATAGGTAGCATTATCCATAACAGGAATCCATCCACCACTTCCTTCCAGCACTTCCCATTCGTATGTTAATGTTCCGCGACCAGTTGCCACGATAGAGAAGGTTGCGCTTTCACCATCGCAAACGGCCGTATCTTTGGGTTGGGTTTGAATTCTTGGTCGGATGTGTCCCCAGCCAAATTCGTTCCCGGATCCGGCAACTCCTCCAATTAATGTATTTCTGTACGCAACAGAGTCAGCCCCGTCTTCATGGATACCATCCAGCATCCAGTCTCCACCTGTTGGACGCTTTATGATTCGACTTGCATTCTGGACTTCTGAAAATCCGCTTCCGCTTAAATTAACATCAAAATCGTTGGAAGCAAAACTATTATTTGCCTTCACTCTCCAAAAACCAATACTATCAGCATCGTACACTTCAACAGTATCGGCTGGAATCACATAGCCCGGATCGGGTAAAGGAAGACCAATACTATCGGGATCGCTGGCAATAAATTCTGATAATACTGAACCTGTTGTCTGAATTGCACTAAAGTTTAAATTCATTGGGTTGTAATGATTATCAGAACCTAAGGGGAAAAGATAATTGGAGCTTAATGCATTTACCCCACGTTCAAATTTACCAATAACACGGCTACCTGTTGTTGAACTATATGTTAATGAAGTCGGTAATTGGTTTTCCAGGTATAGAATATTGGCTCCCGTTTCAATGTTACCCCGGGCAATGCTCAGGTTATTTGAAACATTTACATTGTTCAGTAAAATAATTCTGTTACTGGCATTGGAAACACCATTATTGTTAATGTTCAGGTTAAAAAAAACTTCACCACCGGTGCTGGTAATTCGCTGAATGCTATTACCTATAAAGTTAACGGTACTGTTTCCGGCTGTAAAAATCCCGGTATTAATCCAGTTTCCTTGTAAATTATAAATACCATTACCTTCGGTAGTACCCATATTAATGTAATGGCCACGTAAACCGATAGTACCCTGGTTGGTAATAGTACCAGCGGTATTTTCTAAGGTATCACCCTGAACAACAACTCCGTTGCTAACAGAAATGGCAGCTCCCTGGTTATTAATTACCTGGGCCTTAATTGTGCCTGATTGAATAAACCATACAACCAATCCAAAAACCACAAGGGTTTTCAGCAGCATACCGGGTATCTTGCGGTGACTAGGGTTGATATGTTTATTCGTTCTGTTCATAATTTACAGACCTACCAGGTTTTCAAAACCTGGTAGGTCTTTTAAACTTATTTAATTTCCAATAATTCAATATCAAATACCAGTGCCGAGTAGGGCGGAACAAGATTTTGCAATCCTTTTTCACCATATCCCAGTGCCGATGGAATAAAAACCCGCCACACCGAACCTACAGGCATTAATTGTACGGCCTCGTTTAACCCCGGAATTAATGAGCTTATGGCGGTTG
>DMBU01000156.1 GCA_003446015.1 Bacteroidales bacterium
GTTATGGTAAGCAATCAGTTCTTTCAAGGTCTTATGTGTATCATCTTCCCCTAAATAACGAGCTTTGATTGCATTGGCGGAAACAATTTTATCTTCTTCCAATAATTGTTTATGGCAGTCCAATAATTGACTATAAACCTGGTCCAAATAAGTGTTTAATAGTCTAATTTTATTAGTGGTTCCACGTCCTCTATTTTTTGAAGAATCCCATTCTTTAAATAAAATGGTTCTTTTTAGGCTAATTTCTGAACGTTGTCCATTAACTGTAATACGAACATAGATTGATAATTGGCTCGCATTGCCTCTTGATTTTCTTGTGAAGATAGTAAGTGAAAAGGTGCTGTTTGTCTGCATTTTATAACTTTTTAGTTTAACAAATTTTTGTAAAGACAAAAGCCAATTTGTTCTTAAAAGTTCTTTAAAATTACGACAATTTTCGTGAGATAGTGTTCACCTAATTGCACACCTTTTAGTTGGTTTTAAATGAATTCAATTGATATCATAAAAAACAAAAAACACTGATAATCATACGATTAACAGTGTTTTGATATAACCTAAAACTAGGTTGGTCGGGGTGGCAGGATTCGAACCTGCGACCTCCTGCTCCCAAAGCAGGCGCGATAACCGGGCTACGCTACACCCCGATGGTGTGGTAAACTAATATTCAACTGAGCGTAGTTTATGCCGTGCTTGTCACGGTACTACACCCCGAAAAATAAAAAGCGGAGAGACAGGGACTCGAACCCTGGCGACAGTTACCCGTCGACAGATTAGCAATCTGCTCCGTTACCACTCCGGCACCTCTCCTGATATTTGCTTTATGAACTTATTTTTGCGAGTGCAAATGTAGCATTACAAATGCATTCACACAACATTTATCATACTTTTTTAATGAAAAGAAGTACTTATTTATTCAGGATATTCAATTCGCAAATGGTAAATATTCTTTAACTTCTTCTTTAACACCTTTTTAATGGTTTGCAGCTCTTTAAAAGTAATATCAGCATTCATAAATTGGCCGTCATCCATTTGTTTATTTACAATTTTTTCAACCAAATCATCAAACGCTTTGGCCGATGGTTCTTTTATGCTTTTAGACGCTGCCTCTACAGAGTCACACATCATTAATATGGCTGTTTCTTTTGAAAACGGAATTGGACCTGGATAATGAAAATTACTTTCTGCAAAAACGTTCCCGCTCAGTTCTTCTTTTTTGAAAAAATAATAAACCAATGTAGTTCCGTGATGCGTTCTTATAAAATCAATAATTCTGTCGGGAATATGATTCTTTTTCGCAATTTCTACGCCATTGATGATATGATCAATGATAATTTTAGCACTGTCGGTTGGTTCAAGTTCGTTGTGAGGATTCACGTTTGTCACCTGATTTTCAGTGAAGTACATCGGGTTTTCAATTTTGCCGATATCGTGATACAATGCCCCTGTCCGCACCAACATTGAATTTGCGTTAATTTCAATAGCACAGGCTTCAGCCAAATTAGCTACCTGCAAAGAGTGCTGAAATGTTCCGGGCGCTTTTTCAGCCAATTCACGCAATAATTTGGAATTTGAATTCGACAATTCTTTTAATGATTCATCTGAAACCAAACCAAAAAGTTTTTCGAAAATATAAATTAAGGGTAAAACAAATAAAGTTGCAGCCCCGTTCATCGCAAAATAAGTCAATTTTTCATAATTTAAATTTTGGGCATTCCCTTCCTGAATTACAGAAAAAGCAAAATAGGCCACAAAATAAACAAAGGTAATCTGCAAAACAGAAAGAAATAAATTGGCTCTTTTATTCAACTCCGAAATTGTTAAAATGGTCACTATCCCGGCAATTATTTGCAGGAAAACAAATTCGAAACTGTTAGGAACAATAAAACCAAGCAACAATACCGTTAATGTATGGGCGAATAACCCCAATCTGGAATCGAAAAAAGCTTTTAAAACCAGCGGCAATATCACTATGGGCGCCACATAAATAAACTTGGCGTCATATTTCACAATCAACGTAATCAGCAAAATAACCAATATCATATTAAAAAATATGAAGGTCACTTTGTTGTTATTTTCAAAAATATCAAGTCGGTATTTTCTTAAAAAAAGTATCAGCATTAAAAATGACAATGCCACCAATAACGTATATCCCAACACAATCCAATTGGAATTTGATTTGCTCCATACCTGCGAATCGAACTCGCTTTTAAGTGAATTTAATTTCACCAATTTCTCTCCCTCAACAATGTCGCCTTTAAATATAATCCGTTCTTTTTCAGCAACCAGTCCTTTTGTATAGGAAATATGGCTTAAATTTTCTTCGTACGCTTTTTGGGTGAAATCCTCATCAAAAGTCACGTTCGGCTTTAATTCATTCGAAATAATGGTTAAAACATTTTTTTCCTCCTTTGAAAATGGCTGATTTCCAAATTTAGTATTTAAAAAAGCTGATATTTGGGATGCTTTAAAAAGTTTGTTTGGCTGAATATTCTGGATTGAATTTCCGCGTCTTAAGGTTATTTCAACATTTTCAATTTTTTGCTCACTTAAAGGATTTAAATAGCCATATTCATATATTTCATTTAAAATACCGTCCGATTTTTGTAAAAGTCTGCTTTTGCTTTGATTTGATAATTTGGCCGTCTCCAGGTATTCCAATAGCTTAGCTGTCGTGTTTTTCTTAACATTTAAAACAACCTCATCATTATATTCAAAAAACTGTTTCGAGTTTTCCTTAATTTGCTGCTTTTCAGCTTCTATTTCCTGAAGAGATTTTTTAATGGAGAAGTCGAATGGCGAATAATAATTTTCATACTGCCAAGGCTTCCCTTTTTGAAATTCATACTTAAACTGCCCCCCTTTTGGGAATAAATAAACAACTAAAATTACCGTGAGGATATATAGGAATAGTTTATATATTAAAGAGTGATTTACAAGTAATTTGTTTATAATTTTTTTCACCAATCGCTGTTTTCCCTCCAAAAATAACAATTATTATGTTACCAGCATTTATAGCCCACAATATTTTTAAAAGACACGCCGTTTTAAGTTGCAATTATTTTCAATGCTGGAGGTAAAAAATCACCTTGCTTTTTTATTGTTTAGGGAAATAAATAGCATAATCCCATCCCTAAATTCCTAAAAATTGTATAAAATTGCTTAATTTCGCAATTGAATTTTTGAATCAAGACAAAATGAAATGAGCATAACTCAATTACAGTTTTTTGCACTGTTTTAGAAATGCAAATTCCACCTGCCTGCCGACAGGCAGTTTGACCAATAAAAATAAATAATATCTGCAAATGAAAGAAGTTGTAATTGTATCCGTAGCCAGAACACCAATAGGAAGTTTATTGGGTAGTTTATCTGACATACCAGCCCCAAAATTAGGGGAAGTTGCCATTAGAGGCGCTTTAAATAAAATAAAATTAGACCCAAAACTTGTTGATGAAGTTTTTATGGGAAATGTGGTTTCTGCCGGATTGGGCCAGGCACCTGCCAGACAAGCGGCGCTTTTCGCCGGAATTCCAAATACCGTGCCTTGCACCACTGTCAATAAAGTTTGTGCATCTGGGATGAAGGCAATTATGCTTGCCGCCCAAGCAATTAAAACTGGTGATGCTGAAATTATTGTGGCTGGGGGAATGGAAAATATGAGTAAAATTCCACATTATCTCGAAGGAAGAAAATCGACCAAGCTTGGCAATATTGCTGTTGCTGATGGTATGTTGGTTGATGGTTTGATCAATGTGTACGATCAAAAACATATGGGAACCTGCGGTGATTTATGCGCCGATGAATATAAATTTACACGTGAAGACCAAGATAATTTTGCCATCGCATCCTATAAAAAATCAGCCGATGCCTGGTCAAAAGGAAAGTTTTCCAAGGAAATTGTTCCTGTTGAAATCCCTCAAAGAAAAGGAGATCCCAT
>DMBU01000103.1 GCA_003446015.1 Bacteroidales bacterium
AATTAGCAATTATCAATTATCAATGAAAACAGTTTTGTAAATTGTATTTTGCATTTTCGAATTTATTTGATTTTTGGTTTTTGTAATTTGGAACTTTATATAAAACAACTTAATTAAAAGTAAGTATGTCAATAAACGCAATAATAACCGGAACAACAGGAATGGTTGGAGAAGGAGTTCTTCATGAATGTCTTAATCATCCTGAAGTAGAGTCTGTGTTAGTAATTAACAGACGTTCTATAAATGTACAACACCCTAAATTAAAAGAAATAATTCATTCAGATTTTTCTGATTTTAATAGTATTGAAAATGAGCTATCTGGTTATAATGCAGCTTATTTATGCATGGGAGTATCTTCGGTTGGAATGAAAGAAGATAAATATCGTTATTTAACTTATGATTTAACCATGGCTTTGGCAAAGCCTTTAGCAAAACAGAATCCAGATATAACGATAACTTATGTTTCGGGAGCAGCAACTGATTCTACCGAACGGGGAAGAAGTATGTGGGCCAGAGTAAAAGGAAAAACCGAAAATGATTTATTAAATCTACCTATAAAGCAAGCTTACATGTTTCGTCCTGCTTTGATTACTCCAACAAAAGGATTGAAAAATACATATACAGCTTATAAAGTAATGAAACCTATGTTACCAGTATTTAGGTTTTTATTCCCTAATTATGTATCGTCATTGCGGGAATTAGGATTAGCCATGATCAACGTTACTATGAATGGTTATGATAAAAAAGTGTTGGAAGTGAAGGATATAGTAAAGGTTGCTAAGAAATAATTTAATTGTATTGACTTTAATCGATTCTCAATTATCTTGCCTGTCGACAGGACAATGGCAATAAGTTATGCGTTTATGGTCATTGCGAACGAAGTGCGGCAATCTATTTTTTATAACTCTAAAAAGTTAGATTGCTTCGATACCTCGAAATGACCACGGATCTTTTTCTTAACTTATTGACATTGATCGGCAGGAGTCGGGGAAGAAAAAAAACGTGTTATTCCCGTGCATAAGGGAATCTTTATTTATTTACTTCTCTCTTTAAAAACCGACCTTTCTTTTCAGAAACCAACTCTCCATTTTCCACAACAATTTCTCCATTAAGAATTACTATTTCAGGAGTACCATAGGTTTTAGCACCTTCGTAAATTTCTAAATCACAATTTTGATAATGATCTTGAACAGAAATCGTATTTTCAGTTTTAGGATTCCAGATTAACAAATCAGCATCAGAACCTATAGCAATTTCTCCTTTCTGTGGATATAATCCAAATATTTTGGCAGCCTGAGTTGATGTAATATCAACAAATTGATTGTAATTAATTCTATTTTGTAAAACTCCGTATGAAAATAATAATTTCATCCTGTGTTCAACACCACCGGCTCCATTCGGAATTTTTCTAAAATCATTTATTCCTTTTTCTTTTTGTACTAAATTAAAAGGACAATGATCTGTACCAATTGTTTTAACAACTCCTTTGCTAATTGAAGTCCAAAGAGCGTTCTGATCTTCTTTTTTCCGCAGTGGAGGACTCATAACATATTTGGCAGTATCTTTAAAATCACCGATATATTTTGAATCATTTAAAAGCAAGTACTGAGGGCAGGTTTCTGAATAAACCTCTTGCTCTGATTTTTGTGCCTCTTCAATATATTGAATTGATTTTGCGCAGGATGTATGAACAATATATATCGGGCAATTAGCCATTTTAGCCATTCCAATGGCCATTTGCACAGCTTCCGACTCTGTATAGTCAGGTCGTGAAACGGAATGAAATTCAGGGATTAGATTGTCATTCTTTGCAAGTTCATTTCTTAGTTTTTCAATTTCATCACTTGATTCGCAGTGCAGCGTAACAATTCCACCTGCTTTGCCTACAACCTGCATAACTTTCAGAATAGCATCGTCATTCAATCCTATACTATCTTTATAAGCCATATATACTTTAAACGATGTAATTCCTGATTCAATGCAGTCTTTAATATCTAGTTCTGTTTTTTTAGTCCATTCTACAGGACTTACATGGAATGAATAATCGCAAAGACAATTTTTAACTTCTGAATTTCTTTGAATAAGAGCATCAATCAGTGATTGCCCTTTATGTGGTGTGACAAAATCAATCAATGTAGTGGTGCCACCCATTAATGCAGCCTTGCTTCCCGATTCAAAATCATCTGCCGAAAATCCGGCAGGAGTGGGAAGATGCATATGAACATGTGGATCAATTCCTCCTGGAAATATATAATATCCTGATGCATCAATTATTTTATCAATTGGTTCCAGGATATTTAAAGATTTTCTTAGCTGAACAATTTTCCCATCCGAAATATAAATATCAGAATTAAATGATTCTTTTGATGTGATAACTGTAGCGTTCTTTATTAAAATATTCATATACAAATGTAATAATTCTCTTCGTAAAAATATGTAATATTAAGACTGACTGTGCATTCAGGTAGGTTGGTCGAGACATGATTTAAAAATATTTGTCAAGCCTTCGATATCCCGATAATTATCGAAACAAAATAACTATTGGACTTATTTTGTTTTATCCAGAACTTTTACAAACAAACCCTCATTATTTTCTATAAAACCTATCTTTTTCAGATATTTAGTGTACTTGTCACTATTTCCAGAAGCCATTACTTTGGTAAATCCATCATCAATGAATTTTTTACGTAAGCGATGATAAATATATCTGCCATTTTTAAAATCACGATATTCAGGAATTACATAATCCAAACCAACTTTTAGAATATGATTTTCTTCGCGATGAGCCAGAAATAATCCGGCAACGGCCATATTTCGTAAAATAAAGAAGCTTATAGTATTCATTTCCGGTTTATAATTAAATCCAGGGAAATATTCCTGAATTTCTTTACTATGGAATTCTAAAAATCGGATCATGTATTTATTTTCAGCTCTGACTTCAAGTATCTCAAATATTTCCTTTTTTGTATAAATAACTGTTAAATAGTATATATCTACACAAACAATAAATCCATTTAAGAATCCTACGGGAAGTGCACCGATTAAGAATCCATAAGTTGAAAAGGTAATTGCTCCTGCAAGATTAATCCATCGAAATTTTACAATGGAGTTCATGGTCATGGATAGGGCAATAATTACAGACGCAATATATCCAATCCATTGAAGAATATTGATTTCCATATTTGAAGTTTAAAGTTTAAAGTTCAAAGTTTAAAGTTCAAAGTTAAAAGTAAATTATCTTATCAGGAACTTTTAAACTTAAACTTTTAACTTTTTAACTACTCATTCATTTTTTCCCAAAGTCGAACGGATTGTTCTTTTGAGAATTTTAAGATTTCAGATTCGTTTACATTTTGAATTTTGCGGTCTTTTACAATCAATTTTCCATTGGAAATCACATCATTCACATGATTCGAATTGATTCCAAAAATAAAATGTCCTAAGAAATTATCTTGATTGATTTCGGTAGGAGAGTCGTAATCTAAAATAACCAGGTTGTTTTCTCCATCGCCATCAAATTGGTTTAAAGCAATATAATCGTGTACTTTTCTGAATCTTTCGTATGCCGAATCGTAACCAATAGTATCAAATCCCTGACCAACAAAGAAAGCTGCTTTAGCACTCTGTAGCATATCGCTGTGCATTCCGTCAGTTCCCAGAATG
The DNA here is from genome assembly GCA_003446015.1 of Bacteroidales bacterium. GTDB lineage: Bacteria > Bacteroidota > Bacteroidia > Bacteroidales > UBA12077 > UBA12077. The sequence continues at coordinate 3,664 of DMBU01000103.1, forward strand.
ATTTTATCGCCTAATCCTTTGGAGTTAAAATAACCAACTTTATTGTTCAGATTGCTTTCCATGTTTTGAACTACAAAAGATTTTGATTTTTTAATTATCTCTCTTTCTTTTTCATTGATATGCAAGCAATGTCCAAGAATAGTTTTGGATGAATTTAAAACCCCAAAATCATTTAACCGTTCAATAACCCGTTTATTGTAATTATCGTGACAATGCCTTTGGTCATATAAATCCTCTGCCACATGAATATGAATTCCTGAACTCATCTTTTCCATCAGATTAACAGAGCGTCTCATTATCTCGTCATTTACTGTAAATGACGCGTGCAATCCAACCAAACCCTGATTTGATTTCAGGTAGTTTTCTGTTTCTGATAGACCTTGTTCTGCATTTTCAAAGCCATCTCTGTCGGTTATTTCGTAACATAATAAATGATTCACTCCAACCTGATCAAACGCGTTGGCAATAATATCCAACGACCCTTCAATAAAATTAGGTGATGCATGATGATCAATTACAAAGGTAGAACCTGCTTTAGCACATGCCATTGCTGTTGTTAAAGCACTTGCTTCAATCATATCTTTGTCCAAAGCCTTATCTAAAGTCCACCAAACGTATTGTAAGATTTCATAGAAATTTTCAGGATTCTTTTTTGGAGCTCCCATTCCACGGGCTAAAGCCGAGTAAACATGATGATGCCCGACAGCGAATGATTTAGTTACAAGCTTCCCTTTACAATCAATCGTTTGATCAGCTTTTTGATTTTCTATATTATCTACGAATTGGATTTCTCTGTTTAAACCTTTTTCAATAAGAATATTTGTATTCCTGAATTCAAGTGTTTTCCAATCGATGTATGTTGTGTTTTTTAATAGTATTGACATAGTTTTATTTACAGTTTCTTCGTGTGGTTTAGTGTTCTATGTGTCTTAGTGGTTATTATTAACCACTAAGTCTCTAAGGACACAGAGTTTCACTAAGGATTATTAATTTCTCATTAATGGTAGTTTATATCTTCTAATTCCATCGAATCTGGTAAAAGCGTTGGCTACGGCAGCAGCTGTTGGAACAAGACCAATCTCACCAATTCCTTTGGCTCCATACGGACCGATTGGATCTTTAACTTCGATCATTCGAACATCAATTTCAGGAGTTTCATGAGCACGTAAAATACCTAAATCACGCATTCTATCACTAACTAAGTAGCCATCTTTCATGGGAAGTGATTCGGTTAAAGCGTAACCCAATCCCATATGAACTCCACCTTCAACCTGACCTTCGAATAACATTGGGTTCATAATTTTTCCCCCATCGTGTGCAGCAATCAATTTTGATATATTTCCTTGATCATCTAAAATACAAACCTGGGCAGCATATCCATATGAGTAATGAGTAATTTGTTCATCAACCTCAGAACCTGGTTTGGTGGTCCAATCGCACACAAACTGACCTTTGTAAGATTTACCTGTTAATTCTTTTAAAGATTTAGTTTTTAAGTCTTCTTTCAATGCTTTCGCTGCATTTATAACGGCAAGTCCAACCAATGCAGTTGCACGCGACGAAGTGGTCATTCCGGTTTTAATTTGTGCTTCTGTGTCTACAATGACTTCAATAATATCTGGTGAAACAGAAGTTTCTTCGCATAAAGTTTGTAAAGCCATGTTATGCACTCCCTGACCCATTTCGGTCCAACCGTGTTGTAATCGGATATAATTTTCAGAAATGATTTCAATAATTACTTTTGATTCATCAATCATTCCATTTCCAACACCCGAATTTTTAATTGCACACGCCAGTCCTGCGTATTTTGTTTTATTAAAATCTTCCTTAACAGCATCCAAACATGCACGGATACCAACACCAAAAACCTTTTGTCCGGTTGATGTTTTTAATCCATCAATTAAAGCATTATCATATCGGAATTGCCAACGATCGAAGCCTGCTTTTTTGCATATATCATCGACACAACTTTCCAAAGCAAAGGCAACCTGGTTAGCTCCAAATCCGCGCATGGCACCACAAGGAATGTTATTGGTATAAACTGTTTTTGCTTCAATATCAACTTCTGGAACAAAATATCCACCTGCTGCATGTCCGGCAACTCGTTCCAGAACTTTTGTTCCAACCGAAGCATAAGCTCCCGTATCACCAACTGCACGAAGTTTTAAGGCTGTAAGTTTACCATTTTCGTCGGCTCCAATTTCCATATCCATAAAAACAGGATGACGTTTTGGATGCAAACGAATAGATTCTTCACGAGTTAATGTTAATTTAACCGGTTTCTGCATTAAGTAAGCAAATAGGGATGTATGCCCCTGAATACTCAAATCTTCTTTTCCACCGAATCCACCACCATTGGGAACCAATGTTACACGAACTTTTTCTTCAGGTAAACCAAGTATCAATGCAACCTGACGGCGATCTTCATATACTCCCTGACTTTGACTGAACAGTTCTAATCCATCTTTTCCATCAGGTCGCGCAACTGCAGCTTCTTTTTCAAGAAAAGCATGTTCAATGCGTTGTGTTTCAAAATGTCCCTTTGATGTGTATTTTGAATTTTTTAATGCATCATCAGCATTACCAATGGTAAACTGAGTTGTATTGAAATGATTTGGTTTTTCTGAATGTACACGATCACCATCAATAGCTTTGAAAACATCTGTTACTGGATCAAAGACTTCGTAATCGACCTTAATTAATTTAACAGCTTCGCGAGCAATATCATCGGAATCGGCTACTACTCCGGCAATTACATCGCCAATATAATGAGTGGTCTTTCCTTCAGCAATCATGACACTCCAGTCGGGATAAATTAATCCAATTTTTGTTTCTCCGGGAATATCTTTTGCTGTAAATATGCGATGCACACCGTCAACTTTTTCAGCTTTGCTTGTGTCAATTTTTAAAACTTTAGCTTTTGGATAATCGCTGAATTTCAGAGCGGCATAAAGCATTCCTTCAACAAACATATCATCTACAAAATCACGATTCCCTAAAGCTGTATTGTATGCATCGTATTTTGTATGTGAAATCCCAACTTTCCCTGATGTTTTAGTGATTTCAAGTTTTTTGTTCTCTCGAATAGCTTCACCAGCATATGCAATAGCTTCTTCTATTTTCTTGTATCCTGTACATCGGCAAATATGTGGTTTAATCGCCTTTTGTATTTCTTCAATGCTTGGATTTGGGTTATCCTGCAGCAAAACTTTTGTACGACTTATAAATCCGGGAGAACAAAAACCACACTGAACAGCACCTTTATTTACAAATGCTTTGGCAATGGTATCTTTTACATATTCAGGAAATCCTTCAGGTGTGAATACTTCGGCACCTTCTATGGTTTTCATCTTAATAACACAGGCCAATTTTGCTTTCCCGTCGATCTCAACCGTACAAGCGCCACATACAGCCTGACCTGAGCATCCATCCTTAAGTGATGTAATGTGTTTTTCTAATCGTAAATGTTTTAATAAAGTATTTTCCGGATCACCTGAATAGGTTTCTTTAATACCGTTTAAAGTAAAAGTTATCATGAGATCAATTTTTTCAGATTTTCAATGCCTGGCTGAATTGCTTCCGGAATATTCAGTAATTTTTGTACTGATTTAAGATCTTTTAGCCCGCTACCAGTCAAAAGTACAACATTTTTGGAGTCTTTGTCAAGCTTGTTTTGTTGAGAGTAACTCAATAAACCGGCAAAAGCAGTTGCAGCAGCCGGTTCTGCAAATATTCCTGTATTTCTTGATAAAATAACAGATGCTTCTATAATCGCATCATCAGAAACTGTAATATATTCACCATTGTAATTTTGAATAAACTGTTTAGCCATATAAAAATTGCGGGGAATATCAACGGAAATAGAATCGGCAATTGTATTGCTTGGTCTGATTTCAAAGTCTTTATTGTTGATGTTTCTGGTTAAATTATCACTTCCTTCGGATTGAACAGCAACAATTGTTGGAATTTTTTCAATCAACTTCAGATTTAAAAGATCCTCAAAACCTTTATAAACACCGGAGATAATTACTCCATCGCCCACAGGAACGAATATTCGATCTGGTAATGTTTCGTTCATTTGATCAAATATTTCAAATGATACCGTTTTTTTACCTTCAATAGTTAATGGATTAAAGGCAGTGTTTCTGTTGTACCATCCAAATTCTTCGGTAGCTTTTATACTTAAATCAAAAGCATCATCGTATGTCCCTTTTACAGGAACTATGGTTGCTCCATACATAATGATTTGAGTGAGTTTTGCAATAGGAGCAGACTCAGGAACCATGATTATGGCCTTTTGATTTTGCGCAGCACAAAGTCCTGCAAGAGATGATCCTGCATTTCCTGTAGATGCAGCTACAATGGTTTCAAATCCTTTTTCTTTAGCATATGCAGAAACGATTGCCGATGCACGATCTTTAAATGAGAATGTAGGATTTTGAGAATCGTCCTTCAAATAAATATGAAAATGAAGTTTTTGTTGATCCAATTCATCAAAATGATAAAAAGGAGTATTACCAACTTTCAATTTTGGTAAACTTTCAATTTTATGAATCGGCAAAAGTTTTAGGAAATTGCCCTGTTTAAAATCTTTAAAAAGAAAATTGTTCTTTAAAATTTCAAAAAAGTTATAAACAATTCTAAGAACACCTTTTGGTGGACTCGAATCGTTATTTTCCTTGCTGCATTTGGGACATAGATATAGTGTTTCTGTCGAATCGAATTGTTTTCCACAATCGATACACTCATAAATGAACTTTTGTGTATTGTTTTTTAATGACATAGATTTTGATCTAATGCGAATTTAACTAATTTTGTTTAACAACACCCTAAAATCTATTTACTATAAATATACAAAAGGTGTCTCAGTAGTTATATTTAAAGGTTTGGTATACCTGTGATTTTTACTTATTGAAAAGTTTTTGTATTGAGTTAATTCAGGTAATTTTTAAAACTACAATGGGACACCTTTTTAAATTTAAAATTTCAATTCCAGATTCCAGATTCCAATTTTTATTTATATTCTTTCAATAATCCGGTTCTTTCGTTAAATTCATTGATTAATTCGTCCCAGCGTTGAACCTGGTGAAACTGCTTATTCCAGATTTCACGATCGTTCCACAATTGATTTAAATCAGCAACATCTTTTTCTTGTTGCTCAACCCAGGTAAAGTACTTCAGATTATGAATTGCTTTTCTGTCATAATAGTTCAACTCTTTTGTATAATCGGTAGTACATCCAAGTACGCATTTTTCAAAATCTTTAATAGCCTGAATATCATTATATGAACCACGTTCTTCGTTTAATTCCTCGATACGGGATTGATACATGTCAGCTGAATCGGTTGCAATGGTAATCACGATATCATCATTAGTCATTTCATAATATTTAGCAGCTTTTATGGATGAAAGCATATTACTAATTCCTGAAATACCAATCAGGTGTAAATTATCGATTACTTCTTGAGTAACTCCAATAGATTTCAAATACACATGTCCCTCTTTCGTATTAAACAAACGAAGCAACCTCATACAGTCTTCATCATCAATAGCTGTAATTACGTCAGTATTTTTAACATTATGTACCCAAGGTACGTGTTTATCACCAATACCTTCTATTCTGTGTCCGCCAAAACCATTCATTAATAATGTTGGGCATTGCAATGCTTCAGAAGCAACAACTTTCACATGAGGAACAATTGTTCTTAAATAATCTCCGGCAGCAATCGTTCCTGCTGATCCTGTTGCAGAGATATATGCGGCTAAATTGCTTTTTTCAGTTTTAACCAAATTATAAACTTCTTCAATAGCATGACCAGTCGTGTTGTAATGCCATGCAGCATTTCCAAATTCATCAAACTGATTGAAAATAACACAGTCCTTACGATTTCTTCTGATATCCCAACATTTATCGTAAATCTCTTTTACATTAGATTCACAACCTGGTGTTGCTATTACTTCAGAACCAATTACATCGCGTAACCAGGTGAATCTTTCCTTACTCATTTCTTCGGGTAAAATAGCCACAGATTCTGTTCCCATTAATTTAGAATCAAATGCTCCACCACGACAATAATTCCCTGTTGATGGCCAAACAGCTTTATGATAAGTTGGATCAAATTCGCCTGTAGTAATTCTTGGGGCTAAACATCCGTATGCGGCACCAACTTTGTGTGCTCCTGTTGGAAACCATTTTCCAATAAGCAATACAATACGTGCATTTACGCCGGTTAGTTCTTTTGGTAACTCAATATAATTCACATTTCCATACAAACCCCCAGTTTCTTTAGGTTCGTTTTTCCATGTAATTCTAAATAGGTTTAAAGGGTTAATTTCCCATAAACCAATATTTTTTAATTGATCTTTTATTTTATTCGGAACCAAATCCGGATTTCTTTGTTGTTCAAATGTAGGGAGAATGATTTTTCTCTCTTTAAAACGGTTAACAGCATTCTGTAATGCTTTTTCGTTGGTTACTTTATCAATAATTGGAATCATTCTTTTGTCTTTGATATTAGATTAATATGCTCTGCAAGTTACGCAAATTATAAATATGTCCTTCAATAAATTATGAGAATAGTAAATTATCCTATTAATTGTATAAGTATAAGAAATATATTATATTTGTACAGTAAACCATTTTAAGGAACAGAAAAATAAACTATCATGAAAACAATAGACGAAATTGACAGGAAATTGCTGAATGTTTTGCAAACCAACAGTAGGATCACTATTCGGGAGTTATCAGAAAAATTGCATTTGTCTACAACTCCAATTCATGAACGAATTAAAAAACTTGAAAAAAGTGGATACATCAAACAGTATATTACTCTGGTTGATCCTAAAATGATAGGGAAAAAATTGATTGTATATATTTCTGTTTCACTTAATAAACATACAAAAGAAGCCATTGAAGAGTTTGAAGCCCAAATGAAAAAAATGGATGAAGTAATGGAATCATACTACATTTCAGGAAGCTCAGATTTTCTGTTAAAAGTTTATTGCAACGATATGGACGATTTTCATCAGTTTATAACTACAAAATTTTCTGTAATTGGTAATATTACGCAGTTCTATAGTTCATTTGTGATGTCGGAAAATAAAGTAAAGCAGAACTTTATTTTGTAAGATAAAGTTTAGTTTTAAAAAGAATAGAATAAACCTAATTCATATTATTTTATTGTCATTCCCGCGAAAGCGGGAATCTTTTTTAGATTCCTGATCTTCGTTTCACTTCGTCAGGAATGACATTAATCTAAAATTATAATTTTTTTCCCGCTTTTAATAAAATACTCATTTCGGCTGCACGATAAATTTGTGCTTCATTGATACCATTAGATTTAAACTGAATATCAAGAATTGAAAAATCACGTTTATTGATTTTTATTTCAAATTTATTGGTGATATATAAGAATTCATCTTTCTTTTCTTCTAACTGATAAGTTTCACCTTTGTGTTTATTAAGGATTGTACTTTCATTTTTCAAGAAATAACCTTCATCAGCAACATCGAACGATGATTTTGTAAGCCAGAATTTTGGTTTTTCTTTGTATGGAGCACTATTGGTAGGGCAAAAGGTGTTACAATTTCCACATTCGTTACAGAAATTAGCAATGTTCAAAATTTGGTATTTTTGAGAGATTTCAAATAATCCTTCATTTACAATTTCAATTTCTCCAGTTTCAAGCTGAGTAGCTTTTTGCAAGTAATATGTTACAGGCTCTGATTCATAGGAATAGTTTGCAAAATTCGGACAAACAGTTGTGCAGATATTACAAATTTCGTCGCATTGTAAACAACGATCAGCTTCAGCTTTTATCGTTTCCTTATCAAGAGTTTCGCTAACGAGTTTAAAGTTTCTACGATCATGAATATCCAGTTCAACTAATTCAGGAGCAAAATGTCTTTTTGCTCTCTTAATCATAAGTTCTTTTTTGCTAAAATCCTTTCTATTTGTTGGCTTTGAAATACTAAAATCAATTTCTGCCTTTTTCATAATTTGCTCAGCAGCTTTTCGTCCATCGCCAATGGCTTTAATGGCTGTTGCTGCTCCGCGCAATGCATCACCACCAATAAAAATATTTTCAATCTGAGTTTGATAGTTGCCAATAGTTGCTTTTAAAAGTTCTTCTTGAATAAAATCAATATCAAGGCTTTGTCCGATGGCCGGAATAATAGTATCGCAAGGAATTTCAAATTCTGATCCTTTAATTTCTACAGGTCTTGGCCTTCCTGATGAATCTGAATCTTTTAATTCCATTTTGCTGCAAACTAAAGCTTTTACTTTTCCATTTTCCTGAATTACTTTTTCTGGTCCAGCCAATTCAATAATTTCCATTCCTTCTTCCAAAACTGCTTTTATCTCGCCCTGATCGGCAGGCATTTCATTTAAGGTTCTTCTATAAACAATTGTTACTTTACCTTCGTTACCCACCATTCTGTAGGCTGTTCTGGCAGCATCCATGGCTGTATTTCCACCACCAATAATTACTACATTCTTGCCAATTTCCAGCCTGCCTGTCGGCAGACAGGTTTCTTTTCCTTTTTTAACATTGAATAAAAATTCTAATGAGTCTAAAACACCTTCTGAATCGATTCCATCCAGCTGATAAGGAGCGGAGAGTTGTGCTCCGGCACCTATAAACATATAATTGTAGTTTTCTTTCAGAGAATTAAATTTAGCACGATCAATCTTATGGTTATAATTAATCTGAACTCCAAGATCGGTCACTCGTTTGAAATCTGTTTCAATGGCTTCATCGGTTAAACGAAAACCCGGAATAGCATATTGAACCATTCCTCCAGCTTTTGAATTTGCTTCGAAAACTTCAACAGAAAATCCTGCTAATGAAAGGTAATATGCACATGACAATCCTGAAGGTCCTGCACCAATAATTGCTACCTTAAGATTGTTTTTATTGGATGAGCTTAATTTGACTTCTTTTTGTTCCGATATAAATCGTTTTACTTCGCGAATTAAAAGCGATTCGTCGTAATTTACACGGGTACATTTGTTCTGACATAAATGATCGCAGACCATTCCGGTTATAGACGGAAATGGATTTGTTTTTAAAATCACTTCAAAAGCTTTGTCAAACTGACCAGTTGACGTATAATATAAATAATCAGGAATATCCTGATTAGTAGCACAAGTGTCTCTGCAAGGAGCCGAAATACAATCGAAATAGCCTAAATTCCTTTCAGTTTTAATGTCAGGATCTTTAATGGATTTTCTTTTGTAAAAATCTGATTCTAACACCTTTTCTGAGTACTTGTTAAGATTTTTTAATGCATCTGTTTTTGAGATTTGTAAAGCAATATTTGCCTTTTTCAGCTCATCAAAATACTGGTTTAATCTCATATAACCACCTGGTTTCAGTATATCAGAACAAACAGTTACTGTTTTAAATCCACAGGATAATATATCTGAAATATTAAAAGCATCGGCACCGGCTGAGAATGATAATTGTAAATCTCCATTAAATTCGTTTTGTAGCTTTTTAGCAACAAGGATTGAGATTGGATGCAAAGCACGACCGCTCATATACATCATATCCACATTTGAACCAAAAACTGATTTATTGTTTGTTGATTCCAGAGTATTTGTCATTTTTAATCCAAAGTGCAAGCCTTTTTGATTTGCAATTTCCAGCAATGAACGAATAATTTTTAAAGCATCAGGATATTTTAAATCATGCTCAAATGCAATATCAGGAACTTCGGTTTTAAAATTTAATTCTTCATTCAGGATTTCTCTTAATTGATCAGAACCAAGCAATGTTGGATTGAGTTTTACATAGGTGTGAAGGTTTTTTTCCTGTAATAAATATTTGGCAATATCTTCAATTTCGTTAGCCGGGCAGCCGTGCATGGTTGATAAGGTAATATTATCAGAAATCTGATTTGGAATAGATATAGTTTCAATTTCAGGATAAATTTCTTTAATCTCGTTAATCTTTTCTTTTAGTTCTGCTGTACAATCATTCATTTTGGAAAAGAACCACTGTACGTTATCTTTCAAAATTCCTTCAAGATTATATCCAACGCTCATATTAAAAATTGTATTAATCTCTTTAGCATAACCGAATTTATGATTCAGAATATGAATGATAATCCAGGCAATCAGATATTCGTTAAAACTTTCTTTGATTTTTAATTCCTGCGACCATTCACAATTGTAACCTTCATCCTGCATGTCGATGCAAGGTTTTGAAACTTCAAGTTCGTCCAGTGTTTGAATGGTTTTTAGTTCGATATATCGAGCACCCATCAGCCACGCACCTATAATGTTTTGTGCTATTTGCGAATGCGGTCCTGCAGCAACTCCAATTGGTGAATCAATATTTTGATTAAATTGATTTATTTTATATTTGTTATCCTTTACGGGATTGAAGAATAATTCTTCAGGAATACCAAAAATACTTTGGTTCTTATTGTATTCTTTTAAAATAATTTGCAATAATTGATTTATAGATATAGGATAAAATTTATCGGTCATGATTTCAGATTTTTTAAATTTGCTAAAAAAAGTTTTGTGTAATTTAGTGTTTTCGAGTCTTTGTGGCACAATATGCCACTAAAACACCAAGGCACGAAAAAATCACAAAGAATAAATAAGGCAAAGAATTTCTTCGAACAAATTTACACAAAACTGCCGAGATTGTTAAATATCTTCTATATTTATGCTTCAATTCAGGAAAAAAATGAATTAAATGATTGAAATTAAAAAAGAATTTTCTGCAATTATACTGGCAGCTGGAAAATCAGAACGTTTAGGATTCCCTAAATTATCATTAAAGTATGATGATAAAAAAATTTTCATTGAACATGTTGTTAACGAATACCTTGAGTTTAGTTGCATAGAAATTATTCTTGTTTTAAATGAAATTGGGAATAAATATTTGATTGATAATCAGATTCGTTTTAATGAAAATGTAAAAATTATAATCAATGAACATCCTGATTGGCATCGATTTTATTCACTTAAGATAGGGGCAAGGAGTTTAAATAATATTCATGCTGTTTTTGTGCATAATGTGGATAATCCTTTTGTAAATATCAAAGTTTTAAAGGAGCTTATAAATTGTTCAGAAAAAGCTGATTATCTAAGTCCGGAATATGAAGGAAAGGGTGGACATCCATTTTTGATTTCAAAAAACATTGTGCAGGAATTAAGATCAATCGAAGAAAATCAAATGCATTTGAAAGAGTTTTTGAATCAATTTTTTAAAATGAAAGTAAAAGTTGATGACGAAAAGGTTTTAGTAAATATTAATACTTTGGAAGAATACGAAAAGTATTTTTAGTTTCAGATTCCAAATTTCAAATTCCAGATTTCAAATTCCAGATTTCAAATTTCAGATTTCAGATTTCAAATTGTTATAAAAAGTGATCCAAAATCTAAAACCCGCCTGCCGTCGGGCCATAGCCGTCAAGCTAAGACTGTAATATATTGACAATCTGATTTATATAATATACATAATCCCCTATTTGGGGAATAAT
>DMBU01000130.1 GCA_003446015.1 Bacteroidales bacterium
TGTGTATAAAGAGTAGCTTTTTAAAGGGGGAGTAAGGGGGATTTATCTTAAATCATTTTTTTTTCTCAACTTTGCATGAAACTTATAAATTCAAATGAAATACGAAAATTACATCAGTTTATTTCAATATAATCGGTTAAAAACACGGTCTGTTCGTGTAGGGAAAATCGAAATGGGGGGGAATAACCCGATTCGGATACAATCCATGACCAGTACGAATACACTAAATACTGAAGACACAATTTTGCAGTCGCTTCGAATTATCAAGGCAGGAGGAGAATTGGTGAGAATTACTACACAAGGCGAACGTGAGGCTGAAAACCTTGAAAACATAAAAAAGGGAATTCGCAAAGAAGGATTTGATACAGCTATTGCTGCCGATATTCATTTTAACCCAAAAGCGGCATTTGTTGCAGCCGGATTGGTTGAGAAAGTGCGTATTAATCCTGGAAATTTTGTGGATAAACGTGCCAGTTTTAAAAAAGTTGAATTTACAGATGAAGAATACCACAACGAACTCATCAGGATAGAAGAAAAAGTGGTTCCTCTTATAAAAATCTGCGAGCAAAATAAAACGGCTTTAAGAATCGGAGTTAATCACGGATCACTATCAGACCGAATCATGAGTCGTTATGGTGATACTCCAAAAGGAATGGTTGAATCGGCTATGGAATTTTTAAGAATTTGTGTGAGAGAGAACTTTTTGGATGTGGTTGTTTCATTAAAATCGAGCAATACCAGGGTTATGGTTCATTCAAATCGATTAATGATTGCTAAAATGATTGACGAAGACATGAATTTCCCTTTACATTTAGGTGTTACCGAAGCTGGTGAAGGCGAAGACGGGAGAATAAAATCATCGGTAGGAATTGGAGCATTATTAGCCGATGGAATAGGAGATACCATTCGTGTTTCATTAACCGAACCCCCTGAAGATGAAATTCCGGTAGCTAAAAAGTTGGTTGAATATTTTAAGGAAAGAGATACTCATAAAAAAATTAATGGTCTGAATTCTATTCCTGTTAACTTTTATGAATATTCAAAGCGAAAAACACATTCTGTTCTTAATGTAGGAGGAGATTTTGTTCCCGTTGTCATTGGCAATGCAGCGAGTATAAATGAATTAAAACCAGAGTTTGTTTATTTGGGTAACGATATCGCAATTAGTACTCCGAATGGCTATTCAAACTATATTATTGATGAAGAAGTTTGGGAACAACAAATATTCCATTATGAAAATGTGTTTCCGCTTTATTCATCATTTAATAATTTTTATTTATCTGATCATCAGTCGCCCACATTAAATTTCTTAACAATTAATGCTGCCGATTTGCATGATGAGAATCTTTTAAAAATAAAAAATCACAAGAATCTTATTCTTATTCTTGTGACCACAAACCAAAATGGTTTTGCAGATCAACGGGCTGCTTTTTTAAGCTTAGTAAATGCAAAGGTTGATATTCCTGTAATTATTAAGCGATCGTACAAAGAAAATGAATTAGAAAATCTGCAAATTAAATCAGCAAGTGATTTGGGAGGCTTATTTTTAGATGGATTTGGCGATGGAATTTGGATTGATAACAATGGCAAAATTGACGAACAGGATCTTATAAACATTTCGTTTGGAATATTACAGGCAAGCCGCGTGCGCACCTCAAAAACAGAATATATTTCGTGCCCCGGATGTGGCCGCACTCTTTTCGATTTACAAAAAACCACCAAAGAAATTCGTGAAAAAACATCACATCTTAAAAATCTGAAAATTGGTATTATGGGATGTATTGTGAACGGACCCGGAGAAATGGCCGATGCTGATTATGGTTATGTAGGAGCAGGGCCTGGAAAAATCACTTTGTATAAAAACAAGGAAGTGGTTAAGAAAAATATTCAGGAAGAAAAGGCTGTTGAGGAGTTGATAAAGTTGATTAAGGAGAATGGGGATTGGATAGATAAATAAATCGACTTTCCTTCGTCCGATAGGACAAGGAAAAGTCAGAAAAGTTTTTTAATGTTTCCATGTGTCTTTCGACACGATGGAAAATTAAAAAAAAGAAAGAAAATAATTTGAAGACTTTCTTTCGTCCACAATGGAAATTAAAAAACAATTAAATGGGAAGACTTTCATTCGTCCGTAGAACAAGGAAATGTTAGAGGAAGGAATAAATATTTTAACGTTTATATTTGATTATCATCACGATAGAAAGTTAAAAAGTAAAATAATTGAAGACTTTCTTTCGTCCGCAAGGACAAAGAAACGTCAGAAATAGAAAGAAATTTTATTATGAAACCATTACTGGAATATGGTAATTACTATCATATCTATAATAGAGGGAATAATTATGAAAATATTTTTATTGAAAAAAAAGATTATCAATATTTTTTAAAATTATTAGAAATTTTTATTGATCCAATAGCAGATATTTATGTATGGTGTTTAATGAAAAATCACTTTCATATTTTGGTTCGGATAAAAGAAGAAAAGGAAATAGGCTATTTAAATTCAGAAAATGCCAAATCTGAAAATCCCGAAATTAAATGGAAAACTTACATTAAGGAAGAACCCACCAAAGAATTTTATAAAAAACCAGACCCAACACAACAATTTAAACATCTTTTTAACGCTTATTCTCGTTGGTTTAATATTAGACATGGCAGAAGAGGATCGTTATTTGAAAAGAACTATGAAAGGAAAATCGTTAATAACCAAAAACAGTTAATAAACCTGATCTTATATATTCACAAAAACCCTATAAAGCATGGCTTTGTAGAACATTTAAATGATTATTTGTGGACGTCTTACCATACAATTATTTCAGAAGAACCTACTAATTTAAAAAGGCTTGATGTGATAAACTATTTTGATGACCTGGAGAATTTTAGATTTATTCACAATTTTATAGAGAATAATGAGGATAATCGTTTTAATGATTTGGGTTTTGATTAACTTAAAATAAACTCCCAGCCCAGCGCTAACGTTTCCTTGTGACAGTCGTCACGAAGGAAAGTTTTTCATATTCCTCGCTAACGTTTCTATGTGACAGTCATCACGATAGAAGGTTTTCTGTCTCTTCTAAATGTTTCCTTGTGACTTTCGTCACGATAGAAAGTTTTTCATCTCTTCCAAACGGTTCCATGTAAAATTTGTTCAGAAGGAAGGTTCTGCTAACGCAGTTGAAAAATTAATTAATTTGATTAAGGAGAATGGGGATTGGGTGGATTAATTTCAGATTTCAGATTCCATATTAGGAACCTGAAACTTGAAATCATTAATCTTAAAATTCTATCGTATAAATTACTGTTGGAAATATTGGTAGTTGATAAGCATACTCAATGGATTGGCTTATATCATCGTAGTATTCCAACACAAAAGCCTGATTGTTTGTAGCATTTTGAAAATCGAGTTTTAATTCATGTGTTGTTTTTTCTCTATTTCTTCTATATGTCAATGCAAGATTTAAAATAAAAATATCATCTGCTTTTTTTGCGTAAAACTGATCTTCCTGTTCAACGCCATAACCTGCATCAATTGACGCCTGAAGGTCAATAGGAGTATAACGATGTCCACCAATCATGGATACTTTCGTATTAAATCCGATGGTTTTGTTTTTTGAAGTTTTTCCTACTTTCCATTCCTTTCCAAATAAGACATTTCCTGCATAATTTCCATTATACCTTGAGTTGCGCAATACTCCATCCATGGCTTTAATTTTTGAATCATACAATGATCCTGTAATCAAAAAGTAATAGTTGTTTGCAAAAAAACGTTCAAGAGTTAATTCTAATCCATAATTATAACCTGTTCCTTCGTTCACCAAATCGCGATTCGTGTAACCACCGCGAATGTTATTTAATGCAAACATGCTATTTGGATCATTTTCAACCGCCAGGTTGTATAAATGCTGATAGTAAACTTCGGCTTTTAGATTTACATTTTTACTTATTCTATTCGAATAGCCTAATACATAATGCATAGATTTCGACAATCCCAAGTCTTCATTTGGAGTGGAAATGATTCCTGTTGTTTCATCTTNNATTCCCATTTGCATATCTCCTGTTATAATCGGTTGTATTTCTGGTTCCTGAAGCTGAGACATAACTTGTAATAAAAGTGTTGTCATTGATGGTATAAATATGTTTAATTGCAGCAAATCCTACATCAGCAACAAAATCGGAAGTTCGCGTTAAAGAATCTTCATTTTCTTTGGCAAAGTCTTCCTGGTAAATGCTGCTTTTACCGCCAAAACCTAGAATTTGAAACGTTCCTGCTTTTGTTGTTGGTAAATGAAATTTGAACGCAAGATCCTGATATTTAGGAACACCATAATAATCAACTATTCCGGCCTTATCTAAAAGATCCAATGACGAGTAGCGATAATTAATTAAATAGGAGCCTTTGTAATTTTTGCTGAAAGGACCTTCTAATGTAGCTTCCATTCCGATTACTCCAATAGAAGCAGAATATTCCCGTTTTTCATTGTTTCCGTTTCGTAATTTCATGTCGAAAACACCCGAGTAAGCATTTCCATATTCAGGAGCAAATGCCCCTGAAAAGAAATCAGAATTATTTAACATAGCGCTGTTCAACGCATTTATGGGACCACCGGTTGAACCTTCATCCGCAAAATGATTTGGATTAGGAATATCCATACCATCCAATTTCCATAAAATCCCTTTTGGTGAGTTTCCGCGAACAACAATATCGTTATTTCCCATTGCATCGCCTGTAACACCGGCATAGCCGGATACCATTCTGGCAGGATCGTTAAATGAGCCTGCATATCGTTTGGTTTCCTCAACAGAAAAAGCTTTTGCACTTACTGTTGCCATTTCGTTTAAGGGTTCTGATTTATGACCATTGGCCGTAATAATGGCTTCTTCTAATTTTATTAATGATTCTTTCAATTCGATTTCAAGAACAATTTCTTTACCGGATCCAACAAGCAGATTGGGAACAACTTTTTCCTCATAACCCATACAAGTTATCTTTAAATCAATACGGCCAACATTTACCTGATCAATCCGAAAATATCCATCCATATCTGAGCTGGTTCCTTTTATAGGTTCACTATTTAAAATGATGATGTTTGCACCAATCAAGGGTGATTTAGAGTCCTGATCAATAACCTGACCACGAATAGTTTGCGACTGCATATTTGTTTCAAAAGCCTTTGCGTTTGTAAATATGAGTAATACCAATATTGTTTTTATAATTACATTGAGTGTTTTCATAATTGTATTTGTATTGATTATTTAAATTTGTTTTTTGTTAAAACCTTATACCTGCAGTAAAACCAGGATACATTTTTACATTATTATCGTTACCATAGGTTTTATTAAAAACATGGTAAGGAGTTATTGACGATTCAAATGCATTTTGGTTATGATCCAACGTTTTAGAAACATTTACATTCCAGCTTAGTCCGCCAAATACGTCCATGTTTTCTGATACTTTTTTAGATGTTGTAATTTGAAGTTTATTGTTTAAATTCATTGCTTCAGTAAACCATTCATCTTCATTGATTTGATAAGACAATAATTCAATGGCCAAGCCCCAGTTATTTTTAAATTGTATGAATGTACCTATGCCATAACCCCAGCCCCAAAGTATCATCTCGTTTTTATAACTTGCACCAACGGAAATAATATTGTAGAATTTTTCTGTTCCGGTTTTGAAGCTAGCTACTCCATAAAGTGTTTCGTTAGCACTAATTTCAAAAGCCCGATATCCGTTTTTAACAATTGAGAATACTCCTATTGGCAAACCTTTTTCTAATGAGTCAACATAATTGAATGGAGCAATCTGAACACCTTTGAGTTTCCTGGTGTAGTTTGCAAAACCAGCAATCTGAGCACCTTCAACAGATTCAGTATTTACATTTGTAAATCCGGCAAGTTGAAATCCTTTTAAATCGCCATGGTTAACATTTGCAAATCCACTTGCCTGACCTATGGTATTTCCTTTTGAGTAATTAGCAAAACCAGCAATTTGTCCACCATCTAATTGTTGGGTGGTGACATTACCAAATCCGGATAGCTGCCATGCTTTTGCATCTGAAGCAATAATGTTGGCAAAACCGGCTATTTGTAAACCCTCGAAACGTAGTTTTGTAAAATTGAAAAATCCGGCAGCCTGAAACCCATTTCCTGTGTGCATAACTATATTTCCGAATCCTGCAATTTGAGTTCCTTCCATATCATTTTTTAACATGCCACCAAATCCTGATAACTCAATTCCGTCAAGACCTCCATTATAACCGGCATATAGGTTGATGGAGAATTTATTTGTAATGTTCCAGGCGTCTAATCCATTTGTTCCCAGGGGAGTAACAAAGGTCATTTGAAAAGGCCTTGTTTTTGTTTCCTGAGATTCTTCTTGTGATTGGGCTCTTAATCCGAATGATAATAATAAGATTACGGTCAATCCTGTACCTAATGATTTCATTTTTGATTTATTTTTAGTGTTTAAATGATTTTCTGAATGTTGTTTTGCTAATAGAGCAAAGTGTGTAAACAGAATTAAACTTCGGGGAATAAAATTCAAGGTAAATTCATCCTGAAGCTTTTTAAGATCTGTGATTTGACGGTTATTTGTGCTCATTTCTAAATTCATTTATCGGTTATTTATTAGAATGACAACCGAAAATTTACTTACCTCTATCCGAAAACAACTTTTTTTTCAGTTTTTTGATGTTTGTTGATAACTATCAAAAAATCACAACATTGCAGAGGCTTGTTTGTAGGAAAAATGCTTTTAGAATGAAGAATTAGGGATCACTTTATATTCTTGTGGGATAATAAAAATTAAGCATAAATTTTAGCTACTCTGTATAAAAAGAAAGAAGTATCGTTCACTCCTCTTAGACTTGATCCTCTAAAAGCCTTAAGTTTTGCATTAAAAGGTTACCTCAGTAGCACTTCGCTGTTACGCTGAAACGTTAGTAGAACAAGTATCGAGAAAGCAGAAATTTTACATAATTAGAATAGAGCATTGTAGTATTTTGTTAAATGAATTATAATTTGCATTAGTTAGGATAGAGAAATTGTATTTCTACATCTCATGAATGACCTTTTGATTTACAATTAGTTTTTTATTGTTCTTTTCTTGATAAAAGAACCAAAATCAACCGAAATGAACGAATTGTTGATAATCTATTCGAATCTTTTTGCAAATATTGTATTTCAAGAATGATTTTTCCCAGTCTTCTTAATTATCAATGGTAATCGCATGGTGATTATCAACCTGTCTGCCGAACAGGCCATAGCCGTCAAGCTAA
>DMBU01000036.1 GCA_003446015.1 Bacteroidales bacterium
TTTCTTTACTCGAAATTTACAAGCAAATTTACTCCCATCTGGTCGTGAGTTTCACTTTGTTTCGGTTCTCCACAATTTAATCCCGAAGCTTCGGGACTGTATACGAGACCCGTACGGTAATTTATCCCGATTTTTTATCGGGAGTGGTACTTCGACAAACTCAGTGGAACTGTGAGAGGTTCTCCCCATCAGTCTTTACTGATGGGGCAGCCTACTCGATTAGCAACTGGTGTTCATTCATATCCGTCTGTTTGTCATTTATTTAGCTTTTATTTTCTTGTCATTTTCAATCTGCACCAACCTATCCACGAAGCACAAATTTATTTTGTTTTTTTTAGCGTGGGCAATTTTTAAACCGTTCTGAACAGCGGTTACGTGGGCAGGAAAGGCGGAAGCTCTTTTGCATGCCTTTGGTTTACTCACTTTCCTTAATTGTTTTTCAGAGGTGTTCGTGAGGGCTTCTCCGTTGAGCGTTGGCTCGTGGGGGCTTGCAATTGAAAATCATGAGCACCATTAAGAATAATTTTTAAATGCGAATAAATGTGCTTACGACTGTGGGTTGGCACATAATTATTACTAAGATTTATTGTCAATTATTAAAGTTGAAGGAATTTTAGCCAGCCAAGTACTTTTTTCATCTATTAAACTTTTCCACCCAAAAATACTTATTAGCATTAAGCTCTGTTGGTTAAGAGAATCTAAATCAATTCCGTTCTTATTTATAAGGTTAATATGATTTGGGGCAATTTGCTCAATCGCTTTAATCGATTCTTTAGTTTCAATGCTGTTTTTTAATTGTCCATTAACATCTATGAAGGTAATTTGAGAATCTGAATTATGAATTAATTTTTGTGCTAATTTTATTAAGAATGCGTCATTCTCAGTAAACAATGGAATTATTACTTTGTCAACACTCTTTAAGTCTTTATCTATCAATATGCCAATTGAAACATCACTTTTTGATATAATTAAATTCGTTCTTTCGTCAAATGGGGAATCTTTAAATATATTTTCTTTACCTATGACTTGATTTATAATTCTGTCGGGATTAATAATTTTTGTAGTTAACCCAAATATCTTACCTAATAAACTGCCTTCAAATATTGATTGACCTATTCCAACAAGTAACAAATCAAAATCGCCTTTATTTGCCACCGAAGCAATATCATTTTCAATATCATTAGATGCTTTAAACAGGGTTGTGATTTTTTGATTAAGATTATGTGATTCCTGAATTATCGGATGAAAATTGTCCTTTTCATATTTTTCTAAATTATAGCTATTATACTCATTGCTTGGCGATAAGTGCATTACGGTAACAGAGGCATTCCCGTTTAACCTTTTAACCAGACTGTTTGCTAAACGCAGTAATGATACGCCCCTAAGCGGATTGCTAAATGAAACCAATATTTTAAATCTACTAATTGCACTTAACTCTTGCTCAGTTTCTGCTTTGGGGCTTTTGAATGCCCAGTTTATGAATGTTAGGGCTGGACCTGTCATAAACGTTGTAACCAATGCCATAATCACCATCATGGTAAAAATCTCGGGAGTTAACACGCCTAAATCATATCCTATGTTTAAAATTACCAATTCCATTAAGCCACGGGTATTCATCAATGCCCCAATTGTTAAACTATCTTTCCAGTTTTGACCAACATATTTTGCAGCCAATGCACTTCCAATAAATTTACCGGTAACAGCCACAAGAATTATCAGGCCTGTAACTTTCCACAGATGTGGGTCATTAAGCAGACCTATTTCGGTTCTCAATCCTGTGAATACAAAAAAAAGCGGAAGTAACAGAACCAAAGCAACGTCCTCTACTTTTTCGATAAAAATATTTCTGAATTTTGCATTATCAGGCATTATAGCACCTGCCATAAAAGCACCAAACAGAGCATGAATTCCAATTATTTCTGTTGCATAAGACGAAAGTATAAGCGTAAGAAAGAATATTGCAACAATTGATTTACTCAAACTTGCCCGCGATGAATGTAAATTACCTACACGTCTTAAAAAAGGGCGAACAACTTTTATCATAAATAATACATAACCTACCGCCAGTAGTATCGTGTATATCGAACTGATAAATGAACCAGCTTTTACAATGGCTATAATTGCTGCTAATAATGACCATCCAGTTATGTCGTCTGCTGCCGCACATGTTATAACAATTGTGCCAATGCGAGTTTTATTGATGCCTCGTTCTTGTACAATACGAGCCAAAACAGGAAATGCGGTTATGCTCATTGAAATGCCTACGAAAAGCCCAAAAGAAGAAAATTGTACACCTGTTGGTGCAAATGACTCATAAATAAAATATGCCAGCCCCATTCCCAAAGCAAAAGGGATGATTATGCTTGCATGACTTATAACAATTGCATCATGGGCTTTGGTTTTCAGTACTTTTAAGTCTAATTCCATCCCAACAATAAACATAAATAAAATCAACCCTATTTGACTTAAAAACTGCAAATTTCCCAACGAATGAGATGGAAACAATGCCGCAGTAAATTCAGGAAAGTACATTCCAATAAGCGACGGTCCAAGTATGATACCTGCAATAATTTCGCCAATAACAGAAGGCTGACCTATCTTCTTGAAAATCATGCCTAAAAAGCGTGAAACAAAAATAATGGTGACTATTTGTGCCAATAAAACAGCAAGCGGATGCTCCAAATTATGAACCAATGAGGTAATAAATTCAGCCCATTGCCCCTTATCTGAATTGGGAATAATTATATCTCTGCCGATTTCGAACTTCGTACCAAGTACGACAATCCAATACATTAAGGCAGAAAATCCGCTAATAATTCCAATATAAAAGATAATATTTCTAAATTTTTTCATTTATCTAATGATTTAGTATGAGTAATTCGATATGCTACAAAATTTATATCAGGACACGGTGTACAAGATGTTTCCAATATTCCTATTATTCTATTGCGGGATTCAGGGTCAAGCCTTAATATCAATCGAACCGTTGTTTGTTCACCACAAAACCTGCCGATATCAGAAGTATTTATTATTTGACTGCCACTAATATATTTTTTGGACAATGCGGATTGCCATGAAGTATTTGTGCTATTATTAATTCTGATCAAGTAATTTGTTTTATGCTTTGTGATTTCAAACTTGGCAGGACCATCAAGTTCCAGAGAGAAACAGCCACTATTTATGGAGGACGATGAGGCTTCATCCAAATGCCATTCACCCAAAAAATCAAGGGATTGATTTTTAGACTTTGACTCTTGATTACAGCCTGAAATACAGAGCATAATAAATAGCCCGCTAAAGATTCTTTTCATAGTGCAATACTTTACAATGAAAATATTCTTCATTTACCTTTAAATTATTGAGTAAAATTCAGAACTATTTTAATGCTGTCAACGAGAGTGAAATAAAGATTAGCAATTATGTAACAAGACTGAAAAAATATGTAATGAGTCAGATTTTGACTTTCTGCAAGAACTCATTTCTGTAATTCTCGCTTAACGAAAGTTTGATGCTTTTTCCTTGGTCTGAAATCAAATTAGTAGTAATTTCATCAAATGAAAACACCTGAACAGCTTTAATGGAAAGGATTTCCTTTTTGTTTATTCTGCAAAAATCAGCGGTGGGGAGTAATCCGGTCAGCTTATCAAATGTGATGTTTTTCAATACAAATTCTTCTCCGTCAAATAATCGAGCAACCTTGTCGCGGCTATCGTTTTCAGATGTTTTGATGTAGGCAATTTTATCAAAAAAGATAATAGCTTTTCCTTTATCAGTGTTTAGTTGAAAAAAAGCTTTTTTCTCTGTTGCATTATTAATCAGGATTGAAGCCTTTTTTACCGCTTTTTCAAGCCGTTCTTTTGTTAAGGGCTTACGAACATAATCTACTGCATTAAGGTCAAAGGCATCAGCGGCATATTCCTTGTAAGCTGTTGTGAAAATTACAGGGCAGCCATTTAGTAAATTCGCTACTTGCAAACCGTTCATTTCAGGCATTTCAATATCCAAAATACAAAGGTCATAATCTAGCTTAGGCAATTCTGCAAAGAATTTTAACGGGCTGTTAAATGCTTTTACAACTTCCAATTCAGGAATTTGTTCACATAGCATTTTCAGGTACGATAAACCTGTAAGCTCATCATCGAGCAGCAAGCATTTGAGCTTTGTGTTCAAGTAGATTAATTTTTAAGTGACTAATATAAATATCGCCTTCAATAAACTTATCAAGTTTGAAATTGTTCTTGTAGATTATTTTTAGACGTTGTTCCAGTAGTTCAGAGCCTAAGCCGCTATTCTCTTTTTTCATTGGGGTTTTTGCAGATATTTTATTGGCAACTGTAAGGCAAAAAACATTATCTTTTAACTCGAAAACAATTGAAATAAAAGCATCGGAACCTTGCAGGTCGGCATGTTTAAACGCATTTTCAATAAGGTCAATAGAAATTAAAGGAGTTAATAGATTCTGTTCATAAAGGGGTTCTGTTTCATTAATTTTTGTTTTTACTTTTAGTTCAAAAAGCGGACTCAATTTAATTTTATTTATTTCTATCAGGTTTAGTGCAAATTCAATTTCTTCCTTTGGTGTAACATATTTATTTCTACTGTCATACAAAATGTAATCCAGTACATTTGCCAATTTATCTAAGGCGAAATAAGTTTGGTATGCGTGTGATTGAATTGAGTTTAGGATGTTCTTAAAAAGATGAGGATTTAGTTTCGATTCAAGTTTATCAAGTTGCAGTGCATTAACTCTATCTTCAAGTTCTTGAAATTTTGATTCAACCACCTTTTTCTTTTTTTCAGAATTTGAAAGCCTTAATATTAAATAGGTGAAAAGTACAATCGCAACAAATCCAGCACCTAATAAGATGTATATAAATTGAATTGGTATTTCTTTAATTATGCCCATGTGATTATCAAACATTCAAAATGTAAAAATACAAACTTCTGTTTAGTGTAAGCAAAAAAAACAGCTCAATTCGACAAGCTCATTGCCTCGCTTTTGCATCCCGAAAAATTTCGGGATTGGTCGTGCATTGGCTTGTGCGATTTGCAAATCCCGATTAATCGCATTGGCGTCAACCTAA
>DMBU01000024.1 GCA_003446015.1 Bacteroidales bacterium
TAAAACCCTTGATATACGGATATAACCGCGGGTTTAAGCCCATGATTATCAAAAGAATTTAGTCAATTAAAAACAAAAAATAGACAGAAAACAATGCAAACAGAAGTAAAAAAAGTATTGGTTTTAGGTTCAGGAGCCTTAAAAATTGGAGAAGCCGGAGAGTTCGATTACTCTGGTTCTCAGGCTTTGAAAGCTCTTAAAGAAGAAGGAGTTGAAACCGTATTGATCAACCCCAATATAGCGACTATTCAAACATCAGAAGGTATTGCCGATAAAATTTATTTTTATCCGGTTACTCCTTTTTTTGTCGAAAAAGTTATTATAAAGGAAAAGCCAGAAGGAATACTTCTTGCTTTTGGTGGTCAGACTGCTTTAAATTGTGGAACAGAGTTATTTAAAACAGGAATTCTTGAAAAATACAAGGTTAGGGTTTTGGGAACTCCGGTTCAATCCATTATGGATACAGAAGACAGGGAACTTTTTGTAAATAAATTGAATGAGATTAATGTAAAAACTCCCAAAAGCATCGCTGTAACTAACGTACCAGATGCTATTAACGCAGCAAAAGAAGTTGGATTTCCGGTAATTGTTCGTGCTGCTTACACCCTGGGCGGAATGGGAAGTGGATTTTGTTCCAATAATGATGAGTTGGAAAAATTGACAAACAATGCTTTTTCATATACAACTCAAATATTGGTTGAAGAATCCATTAAAGGATGGAAAGAAGTGGAGTACGAAGTAGTTCGCGATAAATACGACAATTGTATTACGGTTTGTAATATGGAAAACTTCGATCCGCTGGGAGTTCACACCGGTGAGAGTATTGTTGTTGCACCTTCACAAACCTTAACCAATGCCGAATATCATAAACTTCGATCCTTAGCTATAAAAATTATCAGGCATATTGGAATTGTAGGTGAATGTAATGTACAGTATGCCTTAGATCCCAACTCTGAAGATTATCGCGTAATTGAAGTCAATGCACGCTTATCACGTTCAAGTGCTTTGGCATCAAAAGCAACAGGTTACCCTTTGGCATTTGTTGCAGCTAAATTAGCTTTGGGTTATGGCTTGCACGAACTAAAAAACTCAATAACCAAAACAACAACAGCATGCTTCGAACCTGCTTTGGATTATGTGGTTTGCAAAATTCCACGTTGGGATTTAAACAAATTCATCGGTGTATCGAAACAGATTGGAAGCAGTATGAAAAGTGTTGGTGAAATTATGTCGATTGGACGAACTTTCGAAGAAGCCATTCAAAAAGGTTTACGAATGATAGGGCAGGGAATGCATGGTTTTGTTGCCAATAAAGAAATTTATATTGATGATATCGACAAAGAGCTTACCGAGCCAACCGATAAACGGATTTTTGTTATTGCTAAAGCCATTCAAGAAGGTTATACCGTAGAAAAGATTCATCAACTGACAAAAATTGATCATTGGTTTTTATATAAGCTTAAAAATATATTTGATCTTGAAAATCAACTTTTAGCTTTTAATACGTTAAATGATCTGCCTAATGAGATATTAATTAAAGCAAAACAATACGGATTTTCAGATTTTCAAATTGCCCGATTGGTTCTAAAAAGCGATGATTCTGAGATAGAAACGAATCTTATTAAAGTCAGAGAATTTAGAATCAAAAATAAGATTACACCTGTCGTTAAGCAAATAGATACTTTGGCTGCTGAATATCCTGCCCAAACCAACTACCTGTATCTTACATATAATGGAACAGAGCACGATATTGAGTTTCCTAAAGACAAGAAATCAGTCATTGTATTAGGTTCTGGTGCATATCGAATCGGAAGCAGTGTGGAGTTTGACTGGTGCAGTGTGAATGCGATTAATGCCATTAAGAAGAACAATTTCAGATCTATTATGATTAATTATAATCCCGAAACAGTAAGTACCGATTATGATGTGTGCGACCGCTTGTATTTTGATGAATTGACTTTTGAGCGGGTGATGGATATTATCGATCTGGAAAATCCAAAGGGAACTATTGTCTCAGTTGGCGGACAGATTCCAAATAACCTGGCTATGCGTTTGGATAAAAGCGGGGTTGAGATTTTGGGAACATCAGCAAATAGCATCGATAATGCAGAAGATCGACATCGCTTTTCAAGCATGCTCGATCGATTAAAGATTGATCAACCGCGATGGAAAGAGCTTTCAAGTATCGAAGATATATACAAGTTTGTTGACGATGTTGGATTTCCTGTACTTATTCGTCCATCCTATGTACTTTCTGGTGCAGCTATGAATGTGGTTTCAAATAGAGATGAATTGGAACATTTCTTAACCTTAGCAACCAATGTTTCTAAAAAATACCCAGTGGTTGTTTCTGAATTTATCGAAGAAGCCAAGGAAATTGAAATGGATGCTGTTGCAAATAACGGTGAAATTATCGTTTATGCTTTATCAGAACATGTTGAGTTTGCTGGTGTTCATTCGGGTGATGCGACCATCGTATTTCCTGCACAAAAAATATACATCGAAACGATTAAACGAATTAAAAAAATTACAAGACATATAGCCAGGGAATTAAATATCACAGGACCGTTCAATATTCAGTTTCTGGCAAAGGACAACGATATAAAAGTGATTGAATGCAATTTGCGAGCATCGCGAAGTTTCCCTTTTGTTTCGAAAGTACTTAAAACTAATTTTATTGAGTTGGCAACCAATGCCATGTTAGGATTTCATGTCGATAAACCCCAAAAATCAATTTTCGATCTGGATTATGTGGGAGTGAAGGCTTCGCAATTTTCATTTTCACGTTTGTTAAAAGCGGATCCGGTGCTTGGAGTAGAAATGGCATCAACTGGCGAGGTGGGTTGTATTGGAGAGAATTATTACGAAGCAATCTTAACAGCTATGTTATCGGTTGGATATAAAATCCCTAAAAAGAACATTCTGATTTCGTCGGGGCCACCACGATCGAAAGTAGAATTGCTAGAAAGTGCCCGAATGTTACATAAAAAAGGTTATAACTTATATGCAACAGGAGGAAGCCAAAAATTTTTGGAATTGCACGGAATTCCTTCAGCCATGTTGCATTGGCCCGATGAAAATCAAAAGCCCAACGTACTTGATTTTCTTAAAGCTAAAGAAATTGATATGGTGATAAACATTCCTAAAGATCTTTCTAAAAATGAATTGTATAACGATTATACAATTCGTCGAAGTGCTATCGATTTTAATATTCCGCTCATTACCAATGCACGATTGGCAAGCGCATTTGTTTATGCTATTTGTAAATATGATGTTGATAAACTGGAAGTTAAAAGTTGGGGTGAGTATTAAATTCAAAGTGAATCTGTCCAATAAAAATTTTTTCTCGCAAAGACGCAAACCTGCCTGACGCCTGCCAGTAGGCAGACAGGGCAGGCAGTGACGCAAAGTTTTATCAATTAATTCTTAGCATCTTAACAAGAATTTTTCATAATATGATTTTTTTGGACAGCTAAAGTTTAAGCTTAGGTATAACTTAATTGTGATTTATTCATTAATGAATAATCTGTATATCCTTTTTCTCCAGGAGTATAGAAAGTACTGAAGTCCGGAGAGCTTAATTCTACATCTTTTTTAATTCGTTCCACAAAATCAGGATTTGAAATAAAAGGTTTTCCAAATGCTACCAGT
Source organism: Bacteroidales bacterium (assembly GCA_003446015.1). Taxonomy (GTDB): domain Bacteria; phylum Bacteroidota; class Bacteroidia; order Bacteroidales; family UBA12077; genus UBA12077. The sequence continues at coordinate 3,652 of DMBU01000024.1, forward strand.
TCTCCTTTGTTTTCATTTAATTCTTTTTCTGCTCTTTCCTTGTCATAACCACCGCTAAGAATAATGGTTCTGCCAAATGTATTTCTAATTTTCTCTTTAACAGAATCAGTAACTTTAGGAGCTCCCATTGCCGAGTGATCTACAACATGAATATATGCAAGTTTTAACTCTCCAAGTTTTTTAGCCAAATACTCGTATGTATCTTCAAGTCCTTCAAATACTTTCATTCCACTCGCTGCACCATAAGGCGAAAATCTTATTCCTGTTTCTTCAGAACCGATTTCTTCAGATACTTTTCTGGCTACTTCAATGGCAAAACGACTTCGATTTTCAATTGATCCACCAAAATCATCATTATGTTTATTTGTAGTAGGATTAATAAACTGATCAATTAAATAACCATTTGCACCATGCAACTCAACTCCATCAAACCCCGCTTCAATCGCATTTTTTGCAGCCTGTACAAATTCATTTTGTGCTTGCTCAATTTCTTCAACTGTCATTTCTTTTGGAACAGGGTAAGCTTGCATACCATTCTGATCGGTATACATTTCACCTTCAAGTTTAACCGGCGATGGAGCCACAATTTTTGCACCTTCTGGCATATTATCAATATGCGAGACTCTTCCGGTATGCATGAGTTGTACAAATATCTTCCCATTTTTACGATGTACAGCATCAGTTACTTTTTTCCAGTCTTCAATTTGTTCTTGATTAAAAATTCCTGGAATTCGCGCATATCCCAAACCATTGGGTGATGGTGCAGTTCCTTCTGTAATAATTAGCCCTGCAGCTGCACGTTGTTCATAATATTTTGCAATAAGTTCATTTGGAATATTATTAATTGCTCTTGACCTTGTCATTGGTGCCATTACAATTCTGTTTTTTAATTGTATGTTGCCTAAATTATAAGTACTAAAAATTTTCATATTTATTTATTAAGATTTATTTAAGAATATTTTGAAATCAATTGTCATCAATAAAAATGCATAGAAAGATTACTGAATGTTTCAAACATCTTCAATATTTTGAACAATAAATTTCTAACGATTCTAGATTGATGACTTGAATTTATTCATGTATACAAACAACAAAATATTTTAGATAATGTTTTTTAAAGTATTGATTTTATTTGCTCTTTCGATGAAGTAGGTTTTACTTTTTACTCCTCTATCAATTTTAAAAAGGCTGTCCAAAAAATTCTAAAACTGTTATTTCTTTGAAAAAAGGAACCGAGCTTTAACGAGTTCAACAAAGTTAATCTCTTATTTTTTTGACAGAACAGAGTAATACGAGAAACTCCATCACTTTTATATAGTCAGTCAGGAGTTAGAGATCACAAAAAAAATACTTTCTAGATAGTTTTTTTAATTAAATATAAATATGTCTTCAATGGTGCATTCAAACACTTTTGAAATATCGTAAGCTAACTTTAACGAAGGATTGTATTTTCCTTTTTCCAAAAAAACAATAGTTTCGCGTCTTACACCAACCTTTATTGCCAAATCAAGTTGCGTTAGGTTGTATCGCGCTCGTAATTCTTTAATTCTGTTATTCATTGATGTTCCCTCTTAAACTAAAATATAAATAAAATGCACCGAAAAGTATGGCCATACCTAAAATACCTGCAGTCATAACAATATGAGCTTCAATTGATTTTTCTTCTATAATGTAAATTGCAATTAACCATAAATACAAGGAAACATAATAGGAATATGCAGCAGCTTTAAGTTTAATTTTTTTCGATAATTCATCCTCAACAGGTAAGCCTTGTTTTTGATTTTTTATTCTGCTAATTGCAAAATAAATCCCAAAACTAAAAAGTGCAGCAATAATTATTACCTGAATAATTTCAGGGAATTTAGAAGAATCAGCAGGCTCTGCAGTACCGGATTGAAACAACCATATTCCAACGGTTATTATAACCATTGTAAGAATAAATAAAGGTAAAAAAAACTTTTTCATAGTGAATAGCATTTGTTATTAATATCTATCTAAATGTTATAAAAATATAACACAAAGTTAGAAAAATATAACATATTTGCAAAACATTTTGTGAGTTTTTTTAAATGATTTTTACAATAAAGTCTTTAAAGTATTGATTTTATTGGCTCTTTCGAACGAAAAAGTTTTGCTTTTTATAGCAACGTATGTATAAAGTTCAAAGGCTCTTTGTAGGTAATTCATATTTTTAGAATACTCATTATTCCCTAATGTAAAAAGTAAATCGGCCAGAAGTTCAATATTATTAAAAGTAAAGCCATTGTTTTTTGAAAATACACAATCAAAATCAGTCACATTTACATTTAAAATAAAATTAAGATCATTCCCATATTGTTCCTGTAACTCTTTATTTATTAATTCTTCAGTGGTTTGTTGTTCCTGAATTGTTTTAGAAGGAATAACCTTCCCAATCAGGTATTGTAGCATAATACTGATTTTTTCAATTTCTCGTAAAATGAAATCTTTTTGATACATCATAGTTTTTTATTTAAGTAACTAAATTACAAAAGCACAATCAGATATCAATATTTTATTGTGTTTATCTATTTTTGATTATGAATATATAGATATATTTTAATATATTAGAAATGTTTTTATGTTGAACATAATTGCATATTCTATTGTCTTAATAGCAGTTTTAGATATAAATATCAACTTGTTATTGTTTATTGAAACCATTTAAAATTAAACTTATGAAAATTGATGTCAACGCAGATTTAGGAGAAAGTTTTGGTAATCATAAAATGGGTAATGATTCCGAAATCATTAAATACATTAGTTCCGCAAATATAGCTTGCGGATTTCATGGAGGAGATCCATACGTAATTGAGCAAACAATTAAATTAGCACTTGAAAATAACGTAGATATTGGTGCTCATCCTTCATATCCTGATTTAGCTGGTTTTGGACGACGATCAATGAAAGTAAGTAATGAAGAATTATATTCTATGATTTTATATCAGGTTGGGGCTCTAAAAGCAATGACTGAGACATTGGGAGGCAAGTTGCATCATGTAAAACCTCATGGAGCATTGTACAATGATTTAGCGAATAGTTTTCAAAAAGCTAAAATTGTAGCTGAGGCAATTTATAAAATTGACCCGGAATTAATTTTTGTTGGTTTAGCAAACTCTGAGATTCAACATGCTGCAAGAGAAGTAGGTTTAAAAAGCGGATGTGAAGTATTTGCCGACAGGGCTTATAATGATGATGGATCATTAGTTTCACGATTTAAGTACGGAGCTGTTTTTCATGATGGTGATACTTGTCTTAAACAGGTAAAACAAATTTTAACTGAAAAGTCAATTACTTCTATTAATGGAAATAAAATTGATATGTGTGTTGATACGATTAATATAGATGGAAATAATCAGGAAGCATTAGATTTTATAAAAACTTTTCATGAATATTTAAAGGAGAAGGAAATTAAACTGGAAAGTTTATAAATAAGATACTAGATTTTATTTAAAAAAACCCTTTTATTAAAAATAAGAGGGTTTTTTAATTATTTAAAGTCAATTATTGTTTTATTCCATTAAACTATGATGTGTTCCAATAATTTTGAAGGGAGCTTTACAAACTTCCTGATATTGCATAGCAGTTTCGTGAAGATCTTCATCCTCAATTTCATAATACCATACAACTGTAACTGCAGAGTTATTAAGCTCAACCATTTTATTAATTTTCCTAATAATATCTATAAATATCTTTGATGAAGAAGTATTTATCATAACCATTCTAAAATCAAATTCAGTTTTTTTATTTGGGGCACCTGCATATTTATCTAACCAATTTATGATAGGCTCATAAAACTCAAAAGGGTTTTCTGGTAAAGAATATCCATGAATTTGCATTAAACCTGTTTTTGAATCAAAATTTATAGATGGAGTTTTATTGGTTGCTTTTATTAATAATTCCTTTTCCATTTCGATTTGTTTTGTTTACTATTTATTAAAAATATTTGGATATAATGCCTTATTGTTAAACTTAGATTAGAAATCATATGTATTAGTGAAGATAATATATATTAAGATTAGTTCAAATAAAATTTTATATAAAAGGCTGCATTAGTTGCAGCCATTTATTATTCCAATTCTCTTTCATATTTGCAACATCCAGCTAAAGCATTGTAAACTTCATTGCTTGCTTTTTCTTTTTCAGTATCGTGACCAACAGCAGCAACTGCTTTATGAATATCATCCAGCTTCAGTTTGCTTTCATCAAAAGAAACATCTAACATTTTAGTTTCTTTGTCCCAGTCGGCTTTTGTAACACCTTCTAAACCGGTTACAGCTTTTTCAATACGATTTTCACACATTCCACAGTTTCCATAAACTTTGAATGTTTCAGTTTTTATCTCCTGAGCAAAAACGCTAAAACTTGCGATTAATAATAATCCGATGGTTAAATTTAAAATTTTTGTTTTCATAATTTCTCAATTTTAATTAGTATTTATTTTATTCTCTATATAAACAACAAGCAGGTAAATCATTATACACATTATCAGGAGCTTTCACCATTTCTGTATCATGCCCGACAGATGCAATTTTATTATGAATGTCCATCAGTTTTACCTGATTTACGTCAAATGTAATGTGTAGCATTTTTGTTTCTATACCCCATTCAGCCAAGTTTACTCCCTTTAGAGAAAGAGCAGCTTTTTCAATTCGATCTTTGCACATTTCACAATTTCCACTAACCTTAAACTTTTCATGTGTAATAGTAGAAGCTTTTTTAGTTGATTTAATTTCAGATTTACTTGTTTCCACCGGGTCCTGCTCGTCCGGTAGGCTCGTATGATCGTGTCCTGTAGAAACTTTTCCTCCGTCTGGATTCATCATACTTGACAATCCAATCAATTGCGCCGCAGCATCAATTTTGAATACTCCATTTGTGGCAATTTCTTCACCTTCATTCAAACCTTCTTTAACCACAAAGAAGGATCCGGCCTCAGGACCTAAAACGATTTGGCGATATAAAAAAGATGGTGTTTCCCGATTAGGAACTTTTACATAAACGATTGCACGTTTACCAGTCCATAATATCGATGATTTAGGTATAAGAATTTCATTGCTTGATTCGGCAAATTTTGATTCAAGTATTCCTGTAGTAAACATTTCCGGTTTAAGTGTCATTTTGGGATTAGAAACCTCAACCCTTACTTTGGCAACTCGTGTTTGTCCGTTTATAAATGGATCAATATAGCTTACTTTTGCACTAAAATTTCTACCCGGTAATGCCTGAATTGTAAAGTCAAGCTGGTCGCCTACTTTGATCCAGGGTAAATCACTTTCGTAGGCATCGAACATAGCCCAAACTTTTGTTAAATCAACAACTTTAAACAGGGCTGATCCTTCCTTGATGTAATCACCAATAGCCACATGGCGCATCATTACTGTGCCAGTAATTGGCGATAAAACATCAAAGTAAACTTGTGGTTCACCTTTTTCTTCAATACCAGAAATTTGTTTATCCGATAAATCCCAAAGTTTAAGTTTCCCTTTTGCTGCAATGTATAATGAAGGACG
>DMBU01000120.1 GCA_003446015.1 Bacteroidales bacterium
GGTCCTTGCGATGCATACCCGCTCCACCCACTTAATCTTGCAATTCCCCATGCACACCAAGCAAGAGTATGATATTGGAATGGATTTTTTTGTTTCTTTGATACTCCTTCAACCTTTGATATTAATATTTCCAGAAATTTAATCTGGAGTGGATTGAAAAGTATTTCAGCTTTTCTATTTTGACAATTTTTCATAGATAGTTTCAATGTCATAATTGTTAAAGCAACCTGTAAAGAAATTATTATTAACTTCTTTAATGCTGCTCCTGTTTCTAATTGTGATGATTCTACTTCCAGCCCCTTACTCTTTAATACTCGAAATAACTCTTCAATGTACCATCTGCAACTATACCATTTTACATATATGTTTGCAGTTTCAGGACTGTCAATTTCATGTGTAGTTAGTAATCTCCAAAGTATTGGATTTTCTAATTCAGGAACAGACTCTATTTTCTCTCTGGCTTCTATAGCCCATAATTCAATATAATCCGGGCAATTGGTTGAAGACGCATTGGCAGGTTTCTTTAACTTAACCTTGTTGTACTTTAAGGTCATTTTTGCCAGTCGTTTCTCACGTTTTTTATTTCCTTGTATTTCTATTTCATATTCAGTTTTTACCGATTGATTATTCAAAAATTCAAAGAGATTTTCTTCCTGATTATATAACCTCCTGTTCACGCTTGAGCGAATTAATAAATGTGTTCGATTGTCTGGTACTCTGAAAAATTCTTCATAAATATCAGCTTCTCTATCACCAATAATCGTTAATATGGGGGTCTCTGATAACAACTTCTTTGTTGCAATAGCACTTTCAATCCACCGAAATGACTCTTTTTCTTCAATGGGTAATTTGTGATAGTTTCTTACATATTTATCTTCCTGATTCCATGGTCTGTTCCATATTTTGGAATATGATATCCCAACAGGAACAACTTGTTCTGCATCAATAACTAGCATAGGGTGACAAAAAATACCAACATTTTTTTTATTTGTTATTGGACCAATGTCAACATCTTCTTTACTTAAACGATTTTTATGGCTTGTGAAATTAAATTCAGTAGTGTCTTGAATGCACAATAAATGGTTCCCAATTTGATTGTTTTTACAAGCCTGATATAATCCTTTAGCTAGATCTTTATCATCAAAACTTGAATTACTAAACATCCTGTATGCTCCTATTTTTTCATGAAAAGAATTGCAAAATTTATTTACAACTGCATTACCAAAAATAAGCATATCATTCATTACTTTTTCACTCCTTTTTTCAATTCGGGTATCAGGTAAAAACCCTTTAAATATCCCCTCAAACTTATTGATTATCATGCTGTTAAGTTACTAAAACCTTACAACAAAAACAAACTTTATGCGCTGATTATCAATATGTTAAGCAATATTTCTTATTAATTATTTGTATGTTATATTCTAAAATTTGTGTATAAAGAGTAGNNTTTGGATCAAGCCAAAAAAGTGAAAACATTAATGCAAAAAAGGTTATTAATACTTCTTTAGTAAGCTAAAAGTAGTTATTATAAACATTAAGAAATTGATATTTAAATATAGATTTTCTTAGTCTGACGGGAATGGCCTGCAGGTAGTCAGATTCAAGGAAATGACAGTTTTAGGGTGTTTCAGATATCCTCTTTACCAATCACCAACCAAAATAGTTAAACTTTTTTTATTTTAGCTTGTCTAAATCATGTTTATTCTTAACTCATAACAAACGAAATGAAAAAGTCTTTCTTATTTATCGCAGCATTTTTAGTTTGCATTTCAGTTAATGCTCAGGATGCTGAGTGGTTAACATACTATGAAAAATCAAATTATTTAGAAACACCCCGATACAATGAAACGATTGAGTATGCCAAAAGACTGGCAAAAGCATCCGAATTTATTGATTACTCGGTTTTCGGAAAAAGTTTGCAAAATCGTGATCTGCCCCTGTTAATTATAGATAAAAACAAAAACTTTACTCCACAAAGTGTAAAGGAATCCGGTAATGCCGTATTACTTATTGAAGCTTGTATTCATCCGGGCGAATCAGAAGGAAAAGATGCAGGATTCATGTTAATCAGAGATATTGTGATTCACAATAAATATCCCGGATTATTAGATCATACTACGATCCTGTTTATCCCGATTTTTAATACCGATGGGCATGAGAGATTCAGCGCGTATAACCGGATAAATCAGAATGGACCCAAAGAAATGGGTTGGCGAACAACAGCAAATAACCTGAATTTAAACCGCGATTTTTCGAAAGCCGATGCCATTGAAATGCAACATTGGTTAAAACTATTTAACGCATGGTTACCCGACATGTTTATTGATATTCATACCACTGATGGCGCCGATTATCAGTACCAGTTAACTTACGGCATGCATATTATGGGCGATATGAATATGGAGCAAACTGCCTGGCAAAATAAATACTTAAGCGAAGTTGAAGAAAAACTTTCAGAAGATAATGTACTGATGTTTCCTTATGTTTCGTTTCGCAGGTGGCACGATCCACGCAGTGGATTAATCCGTGGTACAGCCTCTCCCCGATATTCTACCGGATATTCAGCCAATCAGAACCGCCCGGCTTTATTAATTGAGACACATATGCTTAAAGACTATAAAACAAGAGTTGAAGCAACTTATCATACCCTAAAACGAAGCATGGAAATTCTTCAGAACGATTATGCCGCTTTAAAGAAAATAAATGAACAGGCTGATCAGGAAACAGCACAGTTAAGCGGTAAGGAACTTGTGCTGGAATACCAGACATCGCAGGAAGATAGCACGACCGTGAAGTTTAAAGGTGTTGAATATGATATTATACCTAGCGATTTAACAGATGGTATCTGGGTTAAATTTACAGATAAACCGAAAGATTACGAATTGGTTTTATTTGATAAATTAATTCCAACTGAAAAGACAATATTACCCGATGCATATATTATAGCTGTAGAATGGCAGGAACTTATACACCGACTGGATGTGCACGGAATAAAGTATAGAGTACTGGACGAAACTAAAGATTTTGATATTGAGACGTATAAATTTTCAAATGTTCAGTTTGCCAATTATCCCTTCGAGGGTCGACAGATGGTTAATAGTTTTTCAAAAGAAGAAATTAAAACCCATAAAACATTTCAGAAAGGATCAGTTATTGTTCCCACGAACCAGCGTACAGCAAAAATAATAGCACATTTACTTGAACCTGACGGACCAGACTCATTTTTAAAATGGGGCTTTTTAAATTCAATTTTTGAACGAAAAGAATACGTTGAAACCTATGTGATGGAAAAGATGGCTCGTGAAATGATTGCTGAAAACCCTGAATTAAAAGAAGAATACAAAAAAGCCGTTGCCGAAAACCCACAGTATTACAATAACCAATGGACAAAGCTATTCTGGTTTTTCGAAAGAACTCCATTCTGGGACCAGCAAAAAGATATATATCCCATTGGAAAATTAACTAATTCTGATTTGTAAACAGTAAGTCGTTCAATAAAAACCACGGTTAAAAAGTCTGCTTTAACCCTGACCTGAAAATGGGATGCTTACATTGGCTAACAAGGGCTCATATCGCATGTAGCTTTCAGTGGTTTGCAATTTTCAGTTCTTTCTATTATATTTGTTTTTGTTGGATACGGCATCGTAACTATAACCTACACTGGGCATAACCGCTACTACCGTTAGATGCAAGCTTGCAAATCTTAAAATAAGGGGGATCTGATGAAGCACTCTGAACTTACTTTTCAGGCCATTGTAGAAGCAACTCCAAATGCAATAATTCTGGTCAATAAAGAAGGGAGAATTGCATATGCTAATCATCAGACAGAAAAATTATTTGGTTTTAATAGAATTGAATTGATTAGTAAAAAAGTGGAAATGCTAATTCCAGGACGTTACCATGAGCATCACCCCAGCTTTCGTTCGCAATTTTTTGCCGCTCCAGAAACCCGAGCAATGGGTTCAGGCAGGGAATTATTTGCAATGCGAAAGGATAAGTCGGAATTTCCAGTTGAAATAGGCTTAAACCCATTGGTAACCGTAGAGGGAACGATGGTGCTCGTTTCAATAATAGATATCACTGCCCGCAAAAAAGCCGAGGAACAGTTTAGGTTAGTGGTAGAATCAGCTCCTAATGCCATGATACTTGCCAATAAAAATGGAGTTATCACTCTAATTAATGCTCAGACTGAAAAATTATTTGGCTATCAACGGAAAGAGTTAATTGGAAAGAAACTGGAAATTTTAATTCCAAAAAATTTTAGCGAAAATCATCCACATTTGAGGGAGTCGTTTTTTAAAACTCCATCTGTCCGTGCCATGGGTGTGGGAAGAGAGTTGTACGCGATTCGTAAAGATGGCACTCAATTTCGTGTTGAAATTGGTTTAAATCCGATTGAGACAGACGAAGAAACCGTTGTACTGGCATCTATCATTGATATTACGGAAAGAAAAAAGCACGAAGTCATGTTAGCCCTGGAGCTAAAAAACAAAGAACTTGAGCAATTTAATTATATTGCTTCGCACGATTTACAGGAACCCTTACGCACCGTTTCTAATTATATTCAAATCCTTGAAGAAGATTTTTCCGGGTTACTTAACAACGAAGCAAAAAGTCATCTTCAGACTATTTCCCGTGCCACATTGCGCATGAGGATGTTGGTGCGCACCTTACTTGAATTTTCAAGGCTTGGGCAAAATAAAAAGATGGTTTCTCTTGATTGCAATAAAATTGTAAAAGATGTTGTTGCAGACCTAAACAGCCTTATTAATGCAACACAAACAACAATACTGATAGAAGAATTACCCATTATACAGGGTTCTGAAATAGAAATAATGCAATTGTTCCTCAACCTGATTAACAATGCTATTAAGTTCAGGAAAAAAGATACATCACCTGAAATAAGAATAGCTTGTAACAAAAATTCGAATGGACATTTTGAATTTTATGTTACTGATAATGGGACTGGTATCGATTCAAAGTATTTCAATCGGATTTTTCAAATCTTTCAACAACTTGATGCCGGCCAACAAATAGAAGGATATGGGATAGGATTGGCTAATTGCAAAAAAATCGTGGAAATGCATGGAGGAAAAATATGGGTAGAATCGGAACTGGGAAAAGGAAGTACATTTAAATTCACTATTGAAACTGTTTAGACATGAGTATGAAAGTACATTGTATAATGCTGGTAGATGACAATAAGGATGATAACTTTTTTCATAAACGGGTCATTACTAAAAACGAAGCAGCTGATGTTGTAGTGATAAAAGAATCAGGTGAAGAAGCCCTTGAATATTTAAGAAAAAATCAAGAAGATAGCTTACATCCTCATCCCGACCTAATATTTCTTGATATCAATATGCCGAAGATGAATGGCTGGGAGTTTATTGAAGAGTACAAGAAACTGGATAAAGAATTTCAAAGTAAAATGGTGGTAGTTATGCTAACTACCTCAGAGAATCCAGATGACAGAATATTTGCCAAAAAGGAAGATATTATAGCAGACTTCAGGACAAAACCATTGACCAAAGAAATGTTGGATGAAATTTTAACTCAATTTTATTCTCTCTAGCCAAAATCGCATACGTCACATACCCCAGTGTTATAAGTAAGGCGATTTTTTCAGAATATGTAAACTGCTTTTCATCTTTTCAAGTTCATAAATCAAGAATCATTTATAACCGTTTGACAACTTTTGTAAGTATGAAATTGTGTCTAATCTTGACAATGAAAGTTATACTTCTATTTTTAGCAGTTTGATAGGTATTTTATCAGGATTGGTTCGGCAAGTATGACAGAAAAACATTTTTTGCCCCCCACTTTTTTGCAGCTTTCAGCTGCATTAGTGTTTTACTAAATCACATTTGCTTCGTTTCGCAAATAAGCTTTAATTATAAAGTGTATTTAATTGTTACATATGTTATAACAATAAGTATTGGGCATATTTAACAAAATAGCAAAGTGGTTGTTTATTATAATGAATGAGATAAATAAAAGGTTAATTTATCTTTTAAAAAAATAATAAGAGTATGCCTATATTTATGGATCGACACGATGTTTCTGAAGTTGTTACTGCCGAAATTGTTGCAGAAATTCATCAGGAAGATTTAAAAATTCAGCACAAATACGATTGTAGGAGTTTAACATATTGGTTTGATGGTACTCGGAAGACGGCTTTTTGTTTGATTGAAGCCCCCGACATAGATGCTATTAAAGAGATGCATGAACACGCTCATGGCAATGTTCCTCACCAAATTATAGCGGTTGATAAAACCATCGTTGAATCATTTTTAGGTAGAATAGAAGACCCTGAAAAAGCACAGAATACAACTCTGAATATCATTAACGATACTGCATTTAGGACAATAATGGTGATTACAATAGAAAATCATCATTTTAATCATTCCTCCCCTCTTTCTTTTTATTTAGATTTGCAACAAATTAACAAACAGATAGTTGTGATTTTAAAATCGTTTAATGGAAATATTGTTCAGCAAAACGAGGATGGTTTCTTAATTTCATTCCGAACAGTTACAGAAGCAGTTTTGTGTGCATTAAAGATTCATAAAAATTACAGGGTTCTCAGAACCCAATATCAAATTAATTTTACTGAATTGTCTATCGGATTGCATGCTGGTATTCCGGTCACCGAAAAACAATCAATTTTTGAAGATACTATAAAATTGGCTCAGCGCATGTGTTTTATTTCCGTTGCAGAGATAATTATTTCAACTGAAGTGCAGCAATTATTTAAGAGTGAGAATGTTGGAGAACTTTTAAACGAAAATCAGATACACACGTTAACACCGGATGAAGAAAAATTCCTTAATAGTTTAATGGAATTTACTGAAAATGAATGGCAGAATACTGAATTGAAAGTGGATGATTTCGAGAAAAATATGGGAATCAGCAAATCAAAACTCTACCGGGAGATGATTCGTTTAACCGGGAAATCGCCAAATGTTTTTTTACTTCATTTCAGGTTAAGGAAATCATTACAATTATTGCAAAATAAAATTGGAAATATATCTGAAGTAGCTTTCGATACGGGGTTTAATAGCCCTTCTTATTATACAAAATGCTTTCGTAAAAAATATGGAATTATGCCTTCCGGTTTAAAACAGCAATAATACTGTTTTTCTTCATTTTTATTGAATTATTTACCTGAACCAAAATTGCTAGCAGAAGAACTAAATGTGCTATTGAATGAAATTTAGTTGCGGTAAATTTGATATCTAACATTAATAATATATTTTATGAAAAAACAATTCACATTATTCGCACTTTTAATCATCAATAGTATGATAAGTGCACAAACGCTGACCCCAGAAACAAAAACACTTTTTGAAAGATTGGGTGGAACAAAGGGTATAACCGCCATTGTTGACGATGTAATTGAAGCGCACATGAATAATCCTGAAATTAATGCACGTTTCATACCTTATCAAGATCAACCGGAACGATTTGCAAAAATCAGACAACACACAATCGATTTTTTTAGTGTTGGAAGTGGTGGTTCAGTTGAATACAATGGAAGAGATATGACTACTACCCACACGGGAATGAATATTAGCGCTGCAGAATACATGTATGTAATGGACGATATTATGGGAGTTCTTAAAGAACATAATATTGATGAAGAGTCCAAAAAAGATGTACTTGCCATTCTATGGTCATTAAAAGGTGCAATAATATCTAAGTAACTTTAAAAGGAGGATAAAATGAAAATAGCAAAAGAAAATATTGAAATAAAATTGGAAATTCCTGGCGCTATAATACGTCAGAAAACAGATTTTGGTGATGCGTCCGGATTAGGCAAAATAAGCGGAGAATATTTCAGCCTTTCTGAAGGAGTAGATACCACACCACTATTTATGGGACTTGAAGGAAACTTATGCCAAAGTCCTCATTGGGGTTATGTACTGAGTGGTCAACTTACAACCACCGATGCAAATGGCATTCGGGAAACAGTAAGCGCTAGTGACATGTTCTACTGGCCTGCAGGGCATAATGTTAAAGTTAATGCTGATGCTGAGATAGTTATGTTTAGTCCTCAGCATGAACACAGCAATGTAATTAATCATATGGTTGAGAAGACCAAGGATTAAGGTTGTTACCAAAAGAAATCTTGTTGTAGTAATCATTTTATACATAAAATATTTTATAAATATAAAATATGTATAAAATTAACATAGTGTCGATTATAACTTTACAACAAGAGTTTATCTCTAAAGATTCCATCTTTACTTAATCGTAAATTTAAGATGGAATCAATTTTTATAAAAGTATCAAACAAAATCCAATGCTTTACAAACACTTTGGCAAGTTCAAGCTTACCAAAAATTTGTTATCCAACCCAATTATTGAAGTTACGACAATAAAAATCCCTCCCTAAAAAAACGTTTTTAGCTTTTTAGAGTAAATTTCCTACCAATTGGACAAGGTTGGTTTTATTGTGCCCAATTTGTAACAAGGGTCCTTATTACATGAGAGGTTTTGGTGGTTTTTTGACAAATTTAGTAACGGGGGATAGTGAAACAGGGCAAAAACTCGCACATTTTCTGTGCTTAAAAACTTTACAAAAAAGCCAAAAAAACTCAAAATAAAACGATTCTTCTCTTTTTGACAACTCTGGTAATAGAGATATTTTTAAAGCTTTCTGACAGCTTTTATATTTTTGAAAGGCAATTTCTGATAATGAAAGTATAAATTATTCGTGCTCTTTGATACTTAATTTATAGTGATTGGTTCGGTAAGTAAGATAGAAAATTGTTTTAGTTTTTCATCCGCACTTAGCATCCTTTGGCTGCTTAAATGATTTGAAATAAATGTTTTAAGTTAATTTTGAATGCTAAATATTTGCTTTTTATATAAATAATTCATTATATTTGCAGCAACATGCTTACCCCGCTTCTCATTTGCACAGCGCGCTCAGGGTGAGCTTTTTATTTATAAGTAAATGAGTAAAAAGTTATATTCTAAAACAGCAACAACTTACGCTGAATAATTAAATCAACTTAAAACTCGTGGTTTGAAAATTGAAGATGAGCAAAAAACTTTGCATCTTCTTGAAGTAATTAGTTATTATAGGCTAAGTGGTTACTGGTATCCATTCCTTATTGACAAAAAGAATCATAAGTTTAAAGAAGAATCAAGTTTTGAAGCAGCTTTTAATTTATACAAATTTGATAGAGAATTAAGAATGCTTGTTACAAGAGAACTGGAGAAAATTGAAATTGCTATTCGTGCAAAAATGATTTATATCCTTTCTCATAATCGTGGACCATTTTGGTATAAAGACTCTACTAATTTTAAAAATAGTTTTAAGCACCAAGAGACACTTGATAAAATTATTAGTGAATATCATAGAAATGATGAAGATTTTGTAAAAGCTTTTAAAACAAACTATTCTGATGAATTACCTCCAAGTTGGATGATATTTGAAATATCATCATTTGGAACATTATCAAGTCTCTATAGCAATTTTGTATCAGGAAAAGATAGGCAAGAAATTGCCAAATTCTTTGGATTAAATGATACTGTTTTTTCTTCTTGGATACACTGTATAGTCTATATTCGAAATGTATGTGCTCATCATACTCGTTTGTGGAACAGAATTATGAGAATACAACCATTAGTTCCGAGAAAAACGTTTAATCAGTGGTTAGTTGATAAAACAGTTCCTAATAACAAAACTTTCTTTACTTTATCAATGATTATATATTTTATGAATACCATTAATCCAAAACATACAATTGTTGAAAGGTTTAAAGAATTATTGAAGAAATATACTAATGTTGACACACGTGCAATGGCATTTCCAGCTAATTGGGAAAATGAACCATTATGGAAAATATAATTGCCTTTTCAAGGCAAAGTTTTGCCTTCCTAAAAACTAAAACAATTTTGTACTCCGTTGATGTTTATTGCTAAACTGACAAGGTTTGTATTGGCGGCCAATTTATAACATCGGGTCAGCGTACATGTGTGGTTTTGGTAGTTTACTGGCAACCTTCTAAATTGGAAAACTTGTTCAACAAGGAACACTGAAACACCGCTCTNNTTAACTCCTAAAGGTGGACCTCCGTTGCATATTCATCCGAATCAAGATGAATGGTTCTATGTGATTGATGGAGAATATTTATTCCAGATTGGTGAGGATAAATATCAAATAAAATCAGGTGACACAATATTTCTTCCGCGAAAAATTCAACATGCATTTATTCAACTTACTGAAATAGGTAAAATGATTGTTTCATATTTACCCGCTGGTAAAATGGAAGAGTTCTTTGCTGTTACTGACAAATGGACATCTTTCCCATCGAAAGAAGAAATTTCAAAAGTATTTGCCGACCATGATATGCAAGTTGTCGGACCAGCACTCAAAGTTGAATGAAAGATTAGTAAATAGTACGCACGAACGCACAACATCGGGTCTTAAAGCA
>DMBU01000109.1 GCA_003446015.1 Bacteroidales bacterium
TTAAATAATCTTTCATATTTTGACCGCCATAATCTCCTGAAATCTGATCATTCCATTCTTTACCAAACGAGGGTAATCCTCTTCGATTTGGTGCAACAATAATATAATCGTTGGCAGCCATCATTTGGAAGTTCCAGCGATATGAATAAAACTGACTTACAGATCCATGAGGTCCGCCCTGACAATACAATAAAGCCGGATATTTTTTATTTGGATCAAAATGAGGAGGATAGATAACCCAAACCAACATGTCTTTGTTATCTGTAGTTTTTATCCATCTTTCTTCAACGTTTCCGTATGTTAACTGATCATGAAGATTCTTATTGATGAACGATAGTTGAGTTTCTTCTCCTGTGCTTGCATCAATACTATAAATCTCAGTAGGAAGTGTCATGCTTTGCTTAGTTCCAATAAGTTTATCACCAAATGGATATACCGATCTATAATTATGAGTCCCCTGAGTTATTTGTTTTATCTCACCTGATTCAACAGTTAGCTTATAGATTTGGAACTTCGCCTGATAATCACTTGTAAAGTAAACTGATTTACTATCCTCTGTCCATGCTAAACTATGTACATCCTGATCAAAATCTATGGTATAATCTTTTCGCTCACCAGTTTCAAAATTAAGAATGAATAACCTATTTTGATCTGATTCGTAACCATCACGTTCCATACTTTCCCAGGCAATCATTTTTCCATTTGGAGAATATGCAGGAGCAATATCATAACCCATTAAACCCTCGGTAATATTTTTTGTTGATTTTGATTCCAGGTTATAGATATAAATGGCTGAATTGGTTGATATGGCATATTCCTTACCAACTTTTTTCTTACAAGTATATGCTATTTCCTTACTGTCAGGACTCCAGTTTATTTCTTCCATTCCTCCAAAAGGTTCCATCGGACTGTCGAATCTTTCGCCTTCCATGATATCGATGGAGTTGCTTAATGACTTACCATCATAATCGGCAATAAAAACATGACTAAAAGTATAATCGTGCCATTTATCCCAGTGTCTGTACATGAGGTCGGTTTCAATTCTGGCTTCTGCTTTTGGAAGATCAGGATAAATGTCTACAACAGATTTATCTATTTTAACATCTTTAATAAAAACCACTTTGGTTTGATCAGGAGAATATTTAAAACCATTAATTCCGCCTTCAATGTTCGAAATTTGAACACGATTTGATCCATCAGGATTCATCTCCCACATTTGAAGATCTCCACTTTCTGCGCTTAAAAAGCCAATCTTTTTACCATCAGGTCTCCATATGGCTGAATATTCTCCAAATTCAGTATTGGTAATATTAACAGCATCACCACCTTCTGTAGGAATTATAAATATTTCACTATTACCCTTATTCTTTTCTACACTATAGAATGATACGCCAAATAATACAGTAGTATGATCCGGGGATATCTCAACTCCGCTAACTCTTCCATACGACCACAATACTTCGGGAGTAAGAATATCAGATGTTAATTGAATAGTGTCAACGGGATTATCAATCTTACTTACTTTTTCATTAGAGCATGAAAATAAAATAGTTGTTATAGTAATTATTGTTATAAGTGCTAATTTATTCATTATAGTTTATCATTTAATTATTCCAAAAGATTCAACAATTTTTGCTTCAATTTCGTCAGCTAATTCAGGATTATCTATTAACAATTGTTTAACGGCTTCTCTTCCCTGACCGAGTTTGGTTTCGCCATAACTAAACCATGATCCGCTTTTTTTAACTATTTCTTGTTCAACTCCAAGGTCAACAATTTCGCCAATTTTTGATATTCCCTGACCATACATGATATCGAATTCAGCTTTTTTAAATGGTGGAGCAAGTTTGTTTTTTACAATTTTTACCCTGGTTCTGTTACCAGAAATATCTTCCCCATCTTTAATTTGGCCGATTCTTCGTATATCAATACGAATTGATGCGTAGAATTTTAATGCATTACCTCCGGTTGTTGTTTCGGGATTTCCAAACATAACACCAATCTTTTCGCGAAGCTGATTAATAAAGATACAGCAAGTATTGGTTTTACTTATATTAGCTGTTAGCTTACGTAATGCCTGTGACATTAATCTGGCTTGCAAACCCATGCGAGAATCACCCATATCACCTTCAATCTCAGCTTTTGGTGTAAGTGCTGCAACAGAATCGATTACAATAACATCAATTGCTCCTGAACGAATTAAATGATCGGTTATTTCCAACGCTTGTTCTCCATTGTCGGGTTGAGAAATTAAAAGGTTCTCAACATCAACTCCAAGTTTCTCTGCATAGGAACGGTCAAAAGCATGTTCAGCATCGATTATCGCTGCAATTCCTCCAACTTTTTGAGCCTCTGCTATGGCATGAATTGCTAAAGTTGTTTTACCTGATGATTCAGGTCCATAAATTTCTATAACTCGGCCTCTTGGAAAACCTCCTATTCCTAGTGCCATATTTAACGATATTGAACCTGACGAAATGGAAGGAACGTCCATAATGGCTTTATCGCCCATCTTCATGATGGTTCCTTTACCATAATCTTTGTCAATTTTATCAAGGGTAAGCTGAAGTGCTTTTAATTTTTCCTTATTAATGTTGTTCTCTTTTTTTTCTTTCTCCATGGTTATATTTATTTGCTTAATTAGATTTTCAATTCCTGGTATATTTGATTGGTGTGGTCTTTAGTTTTAACTTTTTCGAATATTTTCTCTATGGTTTGATTTTCGGAAATAATGTAAGTTTTTCTTAAAACTCCATCATACGATTTTCCATACATTTTCTTTTCACCCCAGGCGTTATAATTTTTCAAAATTACTTTCTCAGGATCAGAAATTAACCTGAAAGGCAAATCGAATTTTTCGATGAATTTTTTATGTGAGGCTGCTGAATCGGGACTTACACCTATTACATCCAAGCCTTTTTTAAGTAAATCCTGGTAATTGTCTCTTAAATTACATGCTTCGTCGGTGCAGCCAGGAGTATTGTCTTTGGGATAAAAATATAAGATTACTTTTTTTCCTTTATACATATCAAGCGATAAAGATTCGCCATTTTGATCAATTCCTGAAAAATTGGGAGCTTTGTCACCTTCTATTAAAATTGCCATTACGATTTATGTTTAAGATTTGTAAAATTAAAAAATATCATTGATAAGACAGAATTTGTGTTTTAATGTTTATCAACATTTTAAAATAAACATTCAATTTACTGAATTTTAAAAAATTATAAAACTAATTTGCTATTTTCTTTTACCTCTTTGTAAGGAGTATTAACTTTGTGTTGCCTTAAATTATGCTTTATTTAAAATGAAGAAATTTTTTGCTCTCTTTTTTTCTCTATTTATTGTTTTTGCGATAGCAAACGCGCAAGTCGATAAGGATTTTGATAAGCTTAAATCAGCCTACCTTCATATTCAAAATGAGAATTATCAGGAAGCATACAATTATTTCAAAGAAGTTTTGAATATCTATCCCAAAGAACCTATATATAATTATTATGTTGGAAGATGTTTATTTTTTTTAGATAAAGATCCGATGGTTTCTTTAAAATACTTGAGATTTGCTGCCACAAAAGAAGTTCCGGAAGATGTATATTACTTTCTTGGACGTGCATATTTGAATAATTATCAATTTGATAAAGCACTTGAAAATCTTGAATGGTTTAAAAAGAGAGCAAGCAAAAAACAAATCAGAGAGCTTGAACTTGATAATTATATATCGATGGCTCAGAACGGTTTATATTTGAGTAAATATGTCAAAAAGCCCTTAGTTTATAGTAAAAAGAAATCTCAGCTTGATCATTTTTATGAAAATTATATTTTTGATGAACAAGTAGGAACCTTTGTTGATAAATTCGATTTTTTTAGCCTGACAAAAGATTCAGTTAAAGAACAATCAATACTATTTGTGCCAGGGTTGAAAACGGAACATGAAGTTTTTTATTTTTCTGATATCAATGAAAAAAGAGGAGACTACGATATTTATAGGATTACCCGTTTGTCCGACACCTCCTGGTCGGAGCCAGAGAATCTCGGCGATATTATAAATACTCCCTTCGACGAAAATTATCCTTATCTGCATGCAGATGGAACTACCCTATATTTTGCATCTAAGGGTCACTATGGCATGGGTGGTTACGACCTATACCGAAGCTCATGGAATTGGGATAAACAAGAATGGACTGAGCCAGAAAATCTTGATTTTCCAATAAACTCACCTTTTGACGATATTTTATTTGTTCCATCACCAAATAAGAAAACAGCTTTTTTTGCATCGAACAGGGAGGCTGTAAAGCCAAATATAATGGTATATAAATTAAAATTAAGCAGTGCAGAACCTTATATCGAAACTAAAAACCATGAAGAACTTGTAGAACTATCAAAACTAATGGTTAATATTTCAGCTGAAAGCGAAAAGGGAAGAGTGGTATCGGAAAAGAATAAACCAGACCAGTACGAATTGGTAAAATTGAAAGGTAAGGAATCTATTTTATATAAAACGAAATACGATAGTTTGTTAGATCTTGCAATTCAACATCAACTAAAAGCGGACTCGTTAAAGTGGATAATTGATGAAAAACGAATGGTTTTCGAAAACACGAAAGAAGGTCAGGAGCGGGCAAAAATATCAACTATTATCATTGAACTTGAGAGAGAAATATATCGATTACAAAAGGACGCTGATAATTGTTATGCGCAGGTTAGGCAAATTGAACAAGCAAATTTAGCATCGCAAAAATCAATTTATGAAGATGGCAAAAAAACTGAGAAATCAGATAAAAATGAAACAACCGAAGTGCCAGTTAAAACTAACGTATTCGTAGAACCCGTTCAAGATTCAATCCAAAAATCATATCTTTTAATGGTAAACGAAGGAGATGATGAACCCTTTTCTGATTACGGTTTACGAATTGAAGTCCTGGCTATTTATCATTTAAAAAATTCTATTCCAGTTAATAAGATTCTTCCTGAAGGTATTGTATACATGATTCAGCTAGGCGTTTTTAGTTCTGAGAAGAACCCTGAAGTTTTTAAGGGACTTACTCCTCTTTTTTGTATAAAAAATGATAATAGCACAAATCGGAAATATTTTGCAGGCATGTTTCAATATTTGGCAGAAGCAGAGAAGAATTTACCAATTGTAAAGAGTAAAGGATTTAAAGATGCATTTGTAGTTGCATTTAATTCCAATAAGCCAATAGCAATAAAAGAAGCTGTTCAACTAGAATCAGTAAAGAATAACCCGACTCAAAAGGTAGTAAATAAAAATTCTATAGATCATTCAAAGAAGGAAAATGATTTATCGATAATTTACGTTTTAAAAGGACAAATTAATGCAAATGATTCAATGATAGTTATTAATTCAAAGGCAAATTTACCTGAGAATACAGACTTATATTTTCAGAAAAAGAATGAAGAATCTTTTTTTATCATAAAGCCTTTTTTGTCATATGATGAAGCATCCATAGCCAGAACCAAATTAAAAGACTTAATCAAAAGCGAAATTGAGATTCATGCTTATTTTGCTGAAAATCAAATCCCATTAGAACAAGCAAGAAAAATCACTAAATAACATAAAAATTTAATATCTTTATACTGAATTATTATTGTATATTAGGGCTTATGTAAGTTTAATAGTAATGTAGATTATGAACAGGAAAAGAAATTTAGAAGAGAACCAGAATCTGGAGAAAAAACATCAGGAGGGGACTGATTATTCATTGATTTTACATAATGATGATATTCATGATTTTATGTATGTAATAGATTCATTAATAGAAGTATGTGATCATGACCTGGTACAGGCTGAGCAATGTACTTACTTAGTTCATTATAGAGGAGATTGTGAAGTAAAGCTTGGTAAATACGAAAAAATAAAAGCTCTTTATAATAAACTTGAAAGAAAAGGATTAACTGTTTCAATAAATTAAAAAATATGTCATTAACCGCAATTATTTTTTTAATACTACTTGGTATTATACTCTTTTATGTTGAGTTTCTAATTATTCCAGGAGTTACAATTGCCGGGATAGCGGGTGGCATTTTAATTTTTGTTGGGGTATTTTTTGGATATAAAGAGTATGGAACACCCGGAGGACACTATATTTTAGGTATTACAGCAATAGTGTCTGTATTTTCCATGGTAATGATGCTAAGATCCAATACCTGGAAAAGAATGGCTCTCGACACTAAAATAGAAGGAAAATCAAGTTCATCTTTGGAAGGCGAAGTAAATATTGGCGATACGGGTGAGACAGTCACAAGATTAAATCCTTATGGAAAAGTATTCATAAACAATATATTTTACGAAGCAAAATCTTCAAGTTCTTATATTGATCCGAAAATAAAAATTGAAGTAAAAAAGATTGAAGGATCACATCTTATTGTTAAACCCTTAAAATAAAATAATATGGATTTTTTACCTATTGCAGGAATTGTTATTGGAGTGATAATAGCACTTATGCTACTTTTGTATCTCATACCTGTTGGATTATGGTTTCAGGCACAGGTTTCGGGTGTAAGAATTTCGTTAGTACAGTTAATTATTATGCGATGGCGAAAAGTGCCCTTAACAACTATTGTAAATGCATTAATTGAAGGAAAAAAAGCAGGATTGGAATTGTATAGAGATCTGCTGGAAGCTCATTTTTTAGCTGGTGGTCGGGTTGCTGATGTAGTTCATGCATTGGTATCAGCTGAAAAGGCAAATATCGACTTGTCATTTAATATGGCAACAGCTATTGATTTGGCAGGACGCGATGTGTTGGAAGCGGTTCGAATGTCTGTTAATCCTAAAGTAATTGATACACCCCCCGTAACAGCAGTTGCTAAAGATGGTATTCAGCTTATTTGTAAAGCCCGAGTTACAGTTCGTGCTAACATAAAGCAATTAGTTGGTGGAGCGGGAGAAGATACTGTTCTTGCTCGAGTTGGTGAAGGTATTGTTTCATCAATTGGTTCATCAACATCACATAAAGCAGTTTTGGAAAACCCGGATTCTATTTCTCGTGTTGTGTTGGAAAAAGGATTAGATGCAGGTACTGCATTCGAAATCCTCTCAATTGATATTGCTGATATTGATATTGGAAAAAATATTGGTGCCGTTTTACAAATGGATCAGGCTAATGCAGATAAAAATATTGCTCAGGCTAAAGCAGAAGAACGCAGAGCTATGGCAGTGGCATTAGAGCAAGAGATGATAGCAAAGGCTCAGGAAGCACGTGCGAAAGTAATTGAAGCCGAGGCACAAATTCCTTTAGCTATGGCAGAGGCATTTAAAAGTGGAAATATGGGTATTATGGACTATTATAAGTTTAAAAATATTGAAGCCGATACTAAAATGCGTGATTCAATTGCTAAACCACAAAAAAAAGATAAAAAATAAATGAGAAAGCTTCTTTTTATTATATCCTTTTGGGTTTATGTAATTAGTGTTAGTGCGCAGCAGTCAGATACAATAACTACCGATAGTGGCTTAAAGTATTTTATTGTTAAAGAAGGTAAGGGTGATAGAGTGGAAGAAGGGAAAGAAGTTACCTTGCATGGTATTGGAACATTAGAAAATGGAGAAGTTTTTTGGGAAACACGTGAAAGTAATTCTCCATTTTACTTTATTACAGGAACAAATAGCGTAATAAAAGGAGTTGAGGAAGGTGTTAGTAAAATGCGGGTTGGAGACCGATGGATCTTTATATTACCCCCCGAAATAGCCTATGGAAATAGGCAGCGAGGACCAATTCCTCCGAATTCAACCTTGATTTTCGATTATGAAGTCCTGGATGTTACTAATCCTAAGAAATCTATCTCAGATACTTTATATAAGACAATTGAAATTGGGGGCATTGACAAGGCTCTGGATTTGTATTCAGATTTGAAAAACAAAAAAGACATTTTTAATTTCAGGGCAGATGAGTTAAATAGCTTAGGATACAAACTAATGAATGAAGAAAAACTCGAAGTTAGCAAAGTTGTATTTGAACTTAACTCAAAAGAACATCCTGATAATTATAATGTTTGGGATAGCCTTGGTGAGATATACATGATTTTAGGGAATGATGATCTTGCCATACAGAGTTATAAAAAATCACTTGAGCTGTATCCGAAAAATACAAATGCAGTTGAGATGATAAATAAAATAGAGGCAAAAGAATAATAAAATTGTGAATTAAAGGATAAACTTTTTATAGTTTTTTTTGGTAATATAGATCAATTTTATACTTTTGTGCAACTTATTGGAGAGGTGGGTGTCCCGTCCCGATGGTTATCGGGAGGCTGAAACCTTGATGAATGGAGAGGTGGGTGAGTGGCTGAAACCACCAGTTTGCTAAACTGACGTACTCGATTAGGGTACCGGGGGTTCGAATCCCCCTCTCTCCGCAAAAGAATAATCATCCCGCTAACAGCGGGATTTTTTATTTTTCAGGTGGCTGTATCAGGCTTGCTTGAATAAAGACAGATGAAAAATAAAAAGTAATGAGCATAGCGAATGGATGATTATTCTTTTAAGCAACCCAATCCGGGATCATTGAAAATAATCCCCCTCTCTCCGCATAAGAATAATAAATCCTGACGTTTCAGTCAGGATTTATTATTTCCAGAAAACCGTTACCAATTTATTTGTAAAAGCTTTGAAGGGAATAAAATGATGATCAAAGCGAATAGTTGATTTTTCTTTTTAGCAACTCCCTCGGGGATCAAAGAAATTAATCCCTTTTTTTGTAAACAAAGCACTAAATTACATGCAAAAAAGCGCAGGATCAATCTCTGCGCTTTGCAATACTTGTTTGAAAACTATTTCTTTACAGCTTTATCCAAGTGGGTTGATATAATTAAATCTTCTATATCATCACCTTTTAAATACTCATCTAAGA
This sequence comes from Bacteroidales bacterium, assembly GCA_003446015.1. Taxonomy (GTDB): domain Bacteria; phylum Bacteroidota; class Bacteroidia; order Bacteroidales; family UBA12077; genus UBA12077. Next base: position 8,868 of record DMBU01000109.1, read on the forward strand.
ACTTAAGGATTTTTCCATAGGCTACAATTTCATTTTCCTTTTTTCTAAATCCGTGTCCTTCATCATCAAAAACAACATATTCCACAGGAACACCATTGGCTTTTGCAGCATCGACAATCTCATCCGATTCTGCTTTTAAAACTCTGGGATCATTTGCTCCTTGAAGAACCATTAAAGGTTTTTGGATATTCTCGGCATGGAATAAAGGTGAAATTTTACGAAGATAAACAGAATCAACATCAGGATCGCCTAACTCTTTATAAAGGGCTTTTCGCTGAGCTTCCCACCAGGAAGGAATACTTTTGAGTGTTCGAAGCCAGTTGGTAACACCAAATAAATTTACTCCAACATCAAATTCTTCGGGAGTAAATGTAAGGGCAGCGGCGACCATATATCCACCATATGAGCCGCCAATTATTCCAATTTTATCTGTATCTACCCAATTAGTTTCAGCAAGATAATTTTTTGCATAAATACAATCTTGTAAGTCATGATCTCCGTGTTTTCTATCATCAAGAGCATAAAAGGTTTTTCCATAGCCACTGCTTCCTCTGTTGTTTACGGCAATAATTGCATAACTATGATTTACCAAATATTGAATAGCAGCGAAATAACTCATTCTGGATTGACCTCCAGGTCCACCGTGAACCCATACTAGTGCAGGAACCTTTGATCTTTTCGAAGCTTGCAGTGGTTTGTAAAGAATTGCAGGAATCTCTAGTCCATCGAAAGATTGATATCGCACAACTTTTCCTTCAGCCAAATAATCAGGATTAATTTCAGAATTTAAACTATTTGTTAGCTTGTAATATTCTTTGTTTTCAAATTCATATGAAAATAGATCTTTTGGCGTTTTTGAGCTTGCAACATAAAAACTCATCATATTTTCGCTTCGGGATATATTTACAGAGGTAATATCCTGACCTTCAAATTCAGGAAAATGAATTTCATTACCTGACTCAACATCAAAAACTTTTATTATTGTTTGTGCATCTTGATTTATTCCTATCACTCTGTATTTTTCATTAAAGGAATGATATGCATACATTACATCCCAATCGGCCTTAAAAATTATTTCTGTTTCCTTGTTTTCAAGATTCATTCTTTCAACATAAGTGAATTCATTATCATAATCTGTTAAGTAATAAAGGTATTTACCATCTGAGCTAAATTCAGTTGGATTGTAGGTTGTTTCTTCAACATCTTTTATTATAATTAATTCTTTTGTTGTTCTGTTAAACAATAGCATCTGGTTATAACTGCGTGTAAATGATTTGGTTAAAGCAAGTAAATTTTTATCATTGGAAATAGAACTAATAGAGAATCCTCCATCGTTTTCAAAGATTAACATGGGTTCTAAGGTTTCAATATTCACTTCATATAAATCCATAAAACCTGGATTTCGCTTATTACTTTCGATGAAAAAACTTTGTAAATCTTTACTCCAACCGGCAAAAGAAGCTCTTGCATTTTCAAAAGGAGTAATATCTCTTATTGTACCATCTGTTTCTCTTAAATATATATGATAAATTTCATTTCCTCCCTGATCTGAAGTAATGAGTATACGATCATCCTTAGGGAAACAACTAACAATAAAGGTAGACTCTTCACGATTAGTCAGCTGCTTTTTTGATAATCCTTTTAGGTCTGTTTCATAAACATTATAAATTCCAGATTCATTACTGCTATAAAGAATTTTAGATTCGTCGAAGGTGAATGAGCTACCTGTAACATTAATGTTATTCATAAACTGTTCGATCGTATATTGAACAATTTCCTTTTTGCTGGTTTGATTTTTGCAAGCTGTTATAAACAAAATAACAAGGATGACAAAGATTAATTTTTTCATATTGATTTGATTTTAAGGTTATTTTTTAGAATAGAATAACTAAATTACTTTATTTCGAGAAGCAAGTCAACTATTTTGTGTAAATAGTATTTTAAGTTACAGTAATGATATGGTAAGAATTACTAATTATTGTTTAAAAATATCAGGAATTGTTTTGAAAATTGAAAAACAATTCATTTATTTGCATCCGCAATTCAATATAGAAGTTGCATTTCGGGGTGTAGCGTAGTCCGGTCATCGCGCCTGCTTTGGGAGCAGGAGGTCGCAGGTTCGAATCCTGCCACCCCGAC